>NZ_JBPPGD010000002.1:0-247463 GCF_051303165.1 Actinomyces sp. W5033
GGGTGCCCCTATGTGGTGTGTCAAGCGGCGGCGGGTAGTTTCGTGGCTGGTTGTGGGTCGTAGAGGGCTCCATCTCGGATCATGGCGTGCAGGGTCAGGATGCGGCGGTGGGCCAGGGCGAGAACGGCCTGGTTATGACGCTTGCCCTGGTCTCGTTTGCGCTGGTAGTAGGCCCGGGAGACGGGGTCGGAGCGCAGGGAGGCGAAGGCGGACAGGAACATGGCGCGCTTGAGCCTCTTGTTGCCGCCGTGGGAGACGTGCTCACCACGGATCGATGAGCCGGAGCGGCGTGTGACGGGAGCGAGCCCGGCGTAGGAGGCCAGCTGGGCGCCGGTGTCGAAGGTCTTGCCCAGGGTCTCGGCCAGGAAGACGGCGGCGGTCCTGACCCCGATCCCGGGCATGGAGATCAGGACCTCATAAAGAGGGTGGGCCTCCACCAGGGCCTCGACCTGGGCGGCGACATCGGCCCGCTGAGCGTGCAGGGCGATGAGCTGCCTGGCCAGGTGAGGTAGCACCGTTGCGGCGGCGTCGGTGCCGGCGACCACCACGGTCTGGTGCTCCAGGGCCGAGACGATCTGGCCGGCCCAGGTGGCGTGCCGCCTGCACCCGTGCTTCTTGAGCCTGGCGTCAATCCTTGCCTTGCCCGCTCGCTTCAGATCGGCTGGGGTGGGCCAGGCGGCGATGACCTCCAAGACGGCGTCGTGCTCCAGCCAGGGCCCCACCACGGCCTCGAGGGCGGGGTGGATCTGGGTGTACAGGCCCCGGATCCGGTTAGCGCTCTGGTTGACCTGGCGGGCCAGGTCCAGGTCGAATCCCGTGAGCATCGACAAGGCGGCCGCGTCCTCGTCCGAGGCGCTGACGGCTCTCAGGGTGTGAGGCATGCTCCTGGCCGCGCCGGCGATGACGGCCGCGTCCTTCGCGTCGGTCTTGGCGCTGCCCGGCGTCAGGTCGGCGATGCGTCGCATCGACAGTCCGGGCAGGTAGCCCACGGTGATGCCCATGTCCTGGGCCACCGCCACGGCCAGGGCCCCGATGGTGGCGGGCTGGTCGACCACCACCAGCAGCCTCCCGTGGTCGGCCAGCTTGCCGTAAAGGGAACGCAGACGTGCCTCGTCATTGGGAAGGGGCTTGTCGAGGACCTTCCGCCCGTCCCGGCTCAGGGCCGTGGCCCAGTGGTCCGTCTTGCCGACGTCGATGCCGATGAAGACCTCGATGTCCTCGATATCCATCTCTCCTGCCGCCTCTCGGTCAAGTCGATACGGGGCCAGCCGGTGGACGACCGGTTCCGCACCCACGTTACGAAAGACCTCACACGCGGTGGGTCGTTCCCCTTATCAGCGGTCACCAGCGTCCGGCTGCTGCGGGTGACAACACCCCCCGGATCATCTACGGACAGGGGCAAGACATCATGCCCACAGCAACTGGCCCGGCCCCGGACCACCCAGGACCACCAACAAGGTAACGGGTGTGGTGGGTGCAGTGGTACACGGCTGCGGCGGGCGACACGGTGAGCAAGAGCACACCGGTGAAGCGTGGGCCGGGGACGGTCGGGCGTGCCCGCCGGCTGACGCAGGGACCGAAATGGCCCTGAGCACGGCGGCGAGCGCCGCACTCACCGAGGTGAGCCCCGCCATGGGTGGCGCCCGGCGCCGACAACAGACCGGCGGGCAGGAGGGAGACCGTGGCCCAGCCCGTCAGTACCATCGGGGCAAGCACACGCAGCGCCCGCCCATACGCTGAGGCGGAGCCCGGGGTGGCTCCCGCGCGCTCCAACGCGGCTCGGTAACGCTCTCATCGGCCCCGTGCGGACAGCGGGTGTGCGCGCGACTGAACGGGCAGGTACAGGCAGGATCAGCAGGATGATCTCGGCGGCATCCTCAGTGCGTCTGTGTGCCCTGGTGCGGCCGAGGGAACAAGGAACATCGAGACGGGGATGATCGGTGGCCGACACGTCTACGCTTGGGACCATGAGCATCCTCGTTGCCGGTGGCGCCGGCTACATCGGCGCCCATGTCGTCCGTCTTCTGCTCGAGCGCGGCGAGGAGGTGATCGTCGTCGACGACCTGTCCTACGGCAGCCCCGAGCGTGTCGAGGGCGCCACCGTCGTCGAGCTCGACGTCGCCTCCGGCGAGGCCCCGACCGTCCTCACCGACCTCATGGAGCGTCGTGGTGTCACGGCCGTCATCCACTTCGCCGCCCGCAAGCAGGTTGGTGAGTCGGTCACGCGCCCCGCCTGGTACTACCAGCAGAACGTCGGCGGCCTTGCCAACATGCTGCTCGCCATGGAGCAGGCGCGTGTGGACCAGATGATCTTCTCCTCCTCCGCCGCCGTCTACGGAATGCCGCCGGTGGAGACGGTCAGCGAGGACACCGAGTGCCACCCCATCAACCCCTACGGGGAGACCAAGCTCATCGGTGAGTGGATGATGGCCGACGCCGAGCGCGCCTGGGGCCTGCGCTGGGCGGGCCTGCGCTACTTCAACGTCGCCGGCGCCGGCTGGGACGACCTGGGGGACATGGCGACCCTCAACCTCATCCCCATGGTCCTCGACCGCCTCGTGAGGGGCGAGACCCCGAAGATCTTCGGCACCGACTACCCGACACCCGACGGCACCTGCATCCGCGACTACATCCACGTGCGAGACCTGGCCACCGCCCACATCGCCGCCCTGGACTACCTGGCCTCCGGCCAGCCCATGGAGGAGCACGTCTTCAACGTCGGCACGGGTGAGGGGGCGAGCGTGCGCGAGGTGGTTGGCAAGTGCATCGCCGTCACCGGGCTGGACCTGTCTCCTGAGGAGCTCGACCGGCGCGCGGGCGACCCCCCGCAGCTCATCGGCGACGCCTCGCGCATCACCCGGGTCCTGGGCTGGCACGCCGAGCACGACCTCGACGACATCGTCACCTCCAGCTTCAGAGCCTGGCAGGCTGACCCGGGCCGCGAGCACTTCGCAGCGCGCGGCTGACGCAGCACCGCGACGGCGGCCGACCACCCCTCACAGGTGGTCGGCCGCCGTCGTCGTGGCCCGCCCTCAGCCGGAGATCTGGTTGAGGTCCGTGGGGGTCAGCGTCCCGTCCCTCAGGGAGGCGAAGAAGTCCGGGGCCGTCGTGTCCTGGAGGAGCACGGCTGAGCCGATGCCCCCGGGCTCGTAGTCGAGGGACTCGATCGGGGGCGCCCCCGCCAACCCGGCTCCCGAGGCGTCCCGGAAGGCCAGCACCATCCTGGCCAGGTCGAGCGTGCGCGTGCCCTCGTCTACCGTGAGCGTGGAGGCACCGGCCTCGACGAGCGCGTCCTGGCGCGTGAGGGACAGGAGGGTCTGCCTGCTCATCGCCTCGGAGATGACCGCGGAGACGACGGCGCGCTGGCGCAGTGCACGGCCGATGTCCCCCAGCGGGTCGGACTTGCGCATGCGCGAGTAGGCCAGGGCGCGGGTGCCGTCAACCGTCTGGCACACGCCGTCCGCCGTGTGCCACACGAGCCCGGAGTCGGGGTCCTCGACGTCGTAGTCCAGGCACACCTCGACGCCTCCTACGGCGTCAACGAGCGAGGTGACGCCCCCCATACCGACCTCGACGTAGTGGTCCACCGTCAGGCCGGTGAGGTCCTCAACCGTCGCGACCAGGAGAGGGGCCCCGCCGTAGGCGTAGGAGGCGTTGATCTTGTCACCGCCGTAGCCGGGGACCTCGACGTAGGTGTCGCGCGGCAGCGAGATGAGCGCCGCGGTGCCGTTGGGCGCGCGGTGCAGCAGCATGATCGAGTCCGCCCGAGCACCCTCGGTCTCGTCCTGCACGGTGCCGTCGGCACGCGAGTCCGAGCCGACGATGAGCCACGTCTGCCCGCTCGTGTCTGCGGCCCCGGAGAGAGCGTCCACGCGCCCGATGGACTCCTCAACGCGGTGGGCGAGCCACAGCACGCGTCCTGCGGCCAGGGCGATGACGAGGACGAGGACGGCCGCGACCCAGCGCAGAGGGTGCGGACGCCGCCGCCGTCGTGGCCGGACCGGCTGAGGCCTCGGTGCGGGTGGGGCGGCCGGGGGGAGCGGAGCCTGTGCCCAGGGCCCTTGCTGGGCGCCCCACCCGGGTGGCGGCTGCGGCGGACGCTGTGCACCGGGGTGCTGCACGGAGCGGCGCACCGGGTAAGCCGCAGGTCCTGCGGGCGACGTGGCCGTGCGCGGGGGCAGGGCGCCGGAACGGGCCGCTCCGGCCGCCGGCAGGGCCCGGGTCCGCTCGACGCCCTCGGGCGCGCCCGGTGCCAGCGGGACCGCGCGGGAGCCTTCGCGCGCGCGGGAGACGTGAGGACGCCGAGGGGCGCCCGCGTCGCGTGGTGGCAGCGCAGTGGTCCGGGGCGGCAGTGAGGAGGGCAGGGAGCGGCTCTGGCGGCTGTGGGCGGCGGGAGGAGGCGGGCTGTGGCGGCGACGGGCGGTGGGGGCGGGGCCCGGTGCGGCGGAGCCTGTTGCGGGCCGGGACGGCGTCGCGGGTTGGCCCGCGACGGCCGAGCCTGTCTGGCGCTGGGCGTGGGGCGGCGTCGCGGGCGGCTCACGGCGCGCACGGCGCCGGCCTGAGGAGCCGGAGCCGGGTGCGAAGGAGGGGGGCAGGTCGCCCGAGTCAGTCGAGCTCATGGCAGGAGGACCTCGCTCGGTGGGGGATCGGGGACATGACGGGGACCAGGACCAGGCCTACTGCTTGAGGTTGTAGCAGGCGGCGGCGGGGTCCTCGGCGGGGGTAGGGGCCGCCTCCCCCTGTGAGGTGGTGGTCTCCTCCACGGCGTCGCTCGGGCCGAGGTCCTCGGTCCCCCCGGCCTGTGAGGGCGCGGTGCCGTCGGCCTGGACGGTGACGGACTCGCTGGGCACCGGGGTGTCGTTGATGAGCGCCTCCCACACGGCCTCGGCCTGCCAGGAGGGCACCACTCGGTTCTGGGGGTCTGAGGGTGCCGGCGCGAAGGGCATGGTCACGAACCTCACGTTGTCCATCCCGATGGAGGCGATCGACTGGGCAAGACCCGCCAAGGTGGTGAGGGACCCGACGCCCGGCGAGGTGGTGAGCGTCGCCAGCGCGCTGCGGGCGAAGGAGTACAGGTCGGTTGCCGAGGTCAGCAGGTTCTTCTGCTGGGCCGTGCGCAGCATCGCCGCCATGAGGTTCTGCTGGCGTCCGATGCGGTTGATGTCCGAGCCGTCGTATCCGACGCCGTAGCGCACACGCGCGTACTGCACGGCCGTCATCCCGTCCATGTGGTAGCAGCCGACGTCGAGCACCAGCCCCGTGTGGTCGACGTCGTAGATCTCCTCGTCAACGTAGACCTGCACACCGCCCAGGGCGTTGACCATGGCGGACAGCCCCGAGAAGTCCACGACCATGTACTCGTCGATGTAGATGCCCGTCAGGTGCTCAACCGTCCTGATCGTGCAGGCGGCACCGGCGGCAACGGCCTCGGGCGAGGCGCTCTTACCGGCGCCGTTGGAGAAGGCCGAGTTGAACATGGCGTCGTACTGGGCGTAGGTCTCGTTGCCGTCGGCCTGCGTGCACGTGGGGATGTCCAGCAGCGTGTCCCGGGGGATGGAGACGACCTCGATGCGGGTGCGGTCCGCGGAGATGTGCAGGATCATCGCGGTGTCCGAGCGGGCGACGGCGACGTCGTCGCTGCCATCAGCCCCATCGACGTTGTTGGCACCCGCGCGCGTGTCCGAGCCCATGACGAGGATGTTGACGGCCCGGCCCGCGTAGCTGTCCTCGACCGCCTCCTGCGTGGCGTCCGCGCGGGTGGGGCGGTCTGAGCCGAGGAGGTCGTTGACGTCGATGCGTTGCACCTGGCTCTGCAGGTCGTGGTAGCTGATTGCCGCGAAAGAGGCCGCGAACAGCACGACGGACAGCAGGACGAGCAGGATCCTGCGTCCGGTGCGGCGGGCGAGGTCCTTCGCGGCATGCCGTGCGAGCGGACGGGGCGAAGAGGGCACGAGGGTGATCATAGGGAACGCCGCTGGGAAATCAGTGGATGTCGTGCCCGTCACCGCCGCGGCAGGCGGCCCGGACAGCGGCGTGGCGTCCGCGCGGGCCCGTGCCGCCCGGTGGACGTCGCCCCCGTCCGGGCGCCCGCCGTCGTGGCCGTTTCGGCTAGTCTCTGCCTGTGACCACACCACCCACCGGGACGATCCGGGTCGTGACCGTCGCCTACAACCCAGGCGATGAGCTCGACCGCTTCCTCTCCTCCGTCCCGGCGGCCACTGCGAGGAAGGTCACGGTCGTCATCGCCGACAACGGCACCGAGCACCACCTCGTTGACGAGCTCGCCGCCCGCCACGGCGCCCGGGTCGTGCGCAGCGGAGCCAACCTCGGCTACGGCGGAGGCGCCAACCAGGCCGCCGCTGGGCTGACGGAGGACTGGGTCGTCATCGCCAACCCCGACATCGTCTGGCGCCCGGGCAGCCTTGACCTCCTGGTGGAGGCGGGGCAGGCGGACCCGACGGCCGGATGCCTGGGCCCGCGCCTGCTCAACTCCGACGGCACCGTCTACCCCTCCGGCCGTGCCCTGCCGACCCTGGTGAGCGGGGCGGGGCACGCGCTGCTCACCAGGGTGTGGCCGTCCAACCCCTTCTCCGCCGCCTACCACGCCCAGGACGGCAACGACGCGGTCCGCGAGGTCGGCTGGCTCTCGGGAGCCTGCCTCGTCCTGCCCCGGCACGTGTGGCAGGCCCTGGGAGGCTTTGATGACGGCTACTTCATGTTCTTCGAGGACGTTGACCTGGGAGCCCGTGTGAGCCGTGCGGGCTGGCGCAATATCCAGGTTCCGGGAGCGGTGGTCGTCCACGAGCAGGGCGCCTCCTGGAAGGCCCGTCCCGAGAGGATGATCCGGGCGCACCACGCCTCGGCCAGGCGCTACATGTGCGGCGTGTACGACGCCCCGTGGCAGGCTCCCGTGCGCTGGGCGGTCATCGGCGGCCTGCGGCTACGTGAGGAAGTGCAGGTGCGCGCCGCCCGCAGGGCGAGCCGAGCGCGCTGACGGCCTCGGGCCTGCCCCGGGCTCTCGTGCCGGCTCAGTCCTGGTGGGAGTCTCGTGAGGGCGCGTGGTCGCCGTCGGCCGCCTCCATGAGGGCGATCCGGCGCGCCAGCCGCGTCACCTGGCGCTCGAGGGCCGCGTTGCGCCTGAAGGAGGAGAGCATCTGGGCCAGGAAGGCCACCGCCAGCGCGTACAGCAGCAGGTCGGCCCCACGGCCGACCCCCAGCAGGTGCGCCAGGCGGGTTGTGATGCTGGGGGTGGCGATCGACACGACGGCGAAGCAGACGAAGGCGAGTGTCACCAGGCGCCTGGCGGCCTGGTGGCGCGAGCCGCCCGGCACGCGGTAGATGAGCCAGCCGATGACCGCGACGGCGGCGATGAGGACGACCTGGATGACGATCTGTGAGCTCATGGCTACGCTCCTGCCCGGGCCCTCAGGAGAAGACCAGGTCGACGAGGATGTTGACGGAGTTCCACAGGGACTGGCCCTTAGCGCGGGAGTAGTCGGTGTAGGTGATGTGCACCGGGTGCTCGGCCCAGGCCAGGCCCGTCGCCCCCAGCTGACGCACGATCTCCGAGGCGTGCGCCATCCGGTTCTGGCGCAGCTGGACGCGTTCGAGGGCGTCGCGCCGGATGACCCGCAGCCCGTTGTGGGCGTCGGTCAGGTGCATGCCCGAGCTGCGTGAGGACACGGCCGCCGCGGTGCGCAGCACCAGCCGTTTGACCCAGCCGACCTGCGTCGAGCCGTCGAGGAAGCGTGAGCCCAGCACGAAGCCCAGGTCCTCGCGGCGCGAGCGCTCCACCATGGCGGCGGCGTCCTCGACCGAGTGCTGGCCGTCGGCGTCGAAGGTCACCACCCAGCGGGCACCGGTGCGCTCCAGGACGTAGGCGAAACCCGTCTGCAGAGCCGCCCCCTGCCCGAGGTTGACCGGGTGCTGGATCACGACGGCGCCCGCCGCGGCGGCCTCGCAGGCGGAGGCGTCCCTCGAGCCGTCGTCCACGACGACGACGTGGGGGAAGACGCGACGCGCCTGCTCGATGACGCCGCGCACCACCGGGGCCTCGTTGTACAGGGGGATGACGAGCCAGGCGTCGTCAAGGGACTGCGGCCCGCCCGAGGGGGAGGGGCTCGCACCCACGTCGTTCCTGCCGGTGTCGGTCATCCCCGTAGTGTCTCACGGTCGTCGCCGCCCGGGACGAGGGGGCTTACGATGGCGCCGCAGGACGACGGCGGCTGACTCCGCCGCGAGACCGCGCACAGACGAGGAGCAACCGTGAGCGTCAGGATCGCCGACTCGGCCGATGTGTCGCAGGAGGCCGTCATCGGTGACGGATCAAGCATCTGGCACCTGGCCCAGGTACGTGAGCACGCGGTGCTCGGCCGTGACTGCGTCGTCGGGCGCGGCGCCTACATCGGCGAGGGCGTCGTCATGGGCGACCGCTGCAAGGTACAGAACTACGCGCTTGTCTACGAGCCGGCACGTCTGGCCGACGGCGTCTTCATCGGCCCGGCCGTGACCCTGACCAATGACCACTTCCCCCGCGCCGTCAACCCCGACGGCACCCTCAAGTCCGCCTCGGACTGGCAGCCCGTGGGGGTCACGGTCCAGGAGGGTGCCGCTATCGGCGCCCGCGCCGTCTGCGTCGCCCCGGTGACCATCGGCGCCTGGGCGAGCGTCGCGGCCGGCGCCGTCGTCACCCGGGACGTGCCCCCGCACGCCCTCGTCGCCGGGGTCCCCGCCCGCCGCATCGGCTGGGTGGGCCGGGCGGGACAGCCCCTCGTCGCCGTCACCGGCGCCGACCCCGCCTACCGCCAGGGCACGGTGCGCTGGCGCTGCCCCGTGACGTCCACTGTCTTCGAAGAGCTCGAGAACACGATCCGAGAGGTGTCCATCTGATGGCATTCGACTTCATCCCGCCCGCCAAGCCAATCATCGGGGACGAGGAGCGTGCCGCGGTCGACGCCGTCATCGCCTCCGGCATGGTGGTCCAGGGCCCGCAGGTGGCCGCCTTCGAGGAGGAGTTCAGCGCCCAGGTGGTCGCCGGCGCCCACTGCGTCGCGGTCAACTCCGGCACCTCCGCCCAGCACCTGGCCACCCTGGCCTGCCTGGGGGAGACGGACCCGGCGGCCCTGGCCGGTGCCGAGGTCATCGTCCCCTCCTTCACCTTCGCGGCCACCGGCAACTCCGTGGCCGCCACGGGCGCCCGCCCCGTCTTTGCCGACATCGACCCCACGACCTTCACCCTCGACCCGGCCAGCGTCGAGGCCGCCGTCACGGAGCGGACGGTGGCCATCGAGGTCGTCCACCTCTACGGCCTGCCCGCCAACATGCCCGAGATCCTCGCCATCGCCGAGCGCCACGGCCTCAAGGTCTGGGAGGACTGCGCCCAGGCCCACGCCGCCGCCATCGACGCCACCCCCGTGGGCACCTTCGGCGAGTGGGGCTCCTTCTCCTTCTACCCGACGAAGAACATGACCTCCCTCGAGGGCGGCATGGTCTCCACCGCCGACCCCGGGCTGGCCCGCCGCGTGCGGCTCCTGCGCAACCAGGGGATGGAGCGCCAGTACGCCAACGAGCTCGTCGGGTTCAACAACCGCATGACGGACGTGGGGGCCGCCGTCGGCCGCGTCCAGCTCACCAGGCTGGAGGGCTGGACCGCGCAGCGGCAGGCCAACGCCGCCGTGCTCGACGCCGGGCTCGCCGGGGTGCCCGGCGTCGTCACCCCCGCGGTCCCTGAGGGCTACCGCCACGTCTACCACCAGTACACGATCCGCTTCGAGGGGGCCGGTGCTGAGGACCGCGCCGACGCCCAGAGGGCTCTCAAGGAGGAGTGGGGCGTCGGCTCCGGCGTCTACTACCCGATCCCCAACCACAGGCTCGCCTCCCTGGCGCCCTACGCCCCGGGCCTCGAGCTGCCGGGCACGGAGAAGGCGGCGCGAGAGTGCCTGTCCCTGCCCGTGCACCCCTCACTGAGCCAGGCCGACCTCGAGCGCGTCATCGAGGCCGTCACCGCCGTCGCGAAGGCGGGTGCGTGAGCATGGGGGAGAACCTGCGCGTCGGGCTCATCGGCCTGGGGTCGATGGGCCGCCACCACGCCCGCGTCATCCGTGCCACCCGGGGCATGGAGCTGGTCGCCGTCGCGGACCCGGGGGGTGACCGCTTCGCAGTCGCCGGTCACCTGCCGGTCCTGCCCGACGTCGCCGCTCTTATCGACGCCGGGATCGATGCAGCCATGGTGGCCGTCCCGACGGTCTACCACGAGGAGGTCGCCCTGGCCCTGGCCGAGGCCGGCGTGCACACGATGGTGGAGAAGCCCATCGCCCACAGCGTCGAGGCGGGCCGGCGGGTGCGCGACGCCTTCGCCGGGCGCGGCCTCGTCGGCGCCGTCGGCTACGTCGAGCGCTGCAACCCCGCCCTGAGGGCGCTGCGCGAGCGGCTCGACGCCGGCGAGCTCGGCCAGGTGTACCAGGTCCTCACCCGCCGCCAGGGGCCCTTCCCCGCCCGCATCAGTGACGTCGGTGTCGTCAAGGACCTCGCCACCCACGACGTTGACCTCACCGCCTGGGTGGCCGGCTCGCCCTACGCCGCGATCAGCGCGCAGGTCGCCCACCGCTCCGGCCGGGACAACGAGGACATGGTCGTCGCCAGCGGTGTCCTGGCCAACGGTGTCATCGTCTCCCACGTCGTCAACTGGCTCACCCCCTTCAAGGAGCGGGTCACGGTCGTCACCGGGGAGAAGGGATCCTTCGTGGCGGACACCCTCACCGGCGACCTCACCTTCCACGCCAACGGCACCGTGGAGTCCACCTGGGACCAGGTGGCCAACTTCCGGGGTGTGAGCGAGGGCGACGTCATCCGCTACGCCATCGCCAAGCGCGAGCCCCTCGCCCTGGAGCAGGAGCACTTCCGTGACGCCGTGCTCGCCGGCCCCGGTGCGGGCGCTGAGACCGTGTCCATGGAGGAGGGCGTGCAGACGCTGCGCGTCGTCGAGGCCGTGCTGACGGCGGCGGCCGAGAACCGGACGGTCACGCTCTGACCGGGCTGCTGGCGCGCTGGCGCCGCCGCTTGCAGGCCCTGACCGGCTCCTCCCCGGTCCTGGGGCACGTCCTGACCCTCGTGACGGGCACGGCCGTCGCGCAGGCCGTGTCCCTGCTCATGACCCTGGTCCTGGCGCGCCTGTACACGCCTGAGGACCTCGGCCAGCTGGCTACCTACACCTCCGTGGCGGGCGTCGTCGTGGCCGTCGCGGCCCTGCGCTACGACATGGCCGTCATGCTGCCGCGCCGCGACGCCGAGGCCCTGGCACTGACCCGCCTGGCCATGTGGTGCGTGCTGGTGGCCAGTGCGCTCATCACCGTCCTCGCCGTGCCGCTGCGCGGCACCGTCGCCCGGCTGTGGGGCCCGGAGGTGGCGCTGTGGATGCCGCTGGTGGGTCTGACCACCTTCCTCATGAGCGGCATCGAGGTCCTCAAGTACTGGTTCAACCGCCACAGCCGCTACCGGGTCATCGCCGTCAACCAGGCCGAGCAGCAGATCGGGCTCACCGGGGGCCAGCTCGTCCTGGCCCTCGCCGGGCTCGGCGGGCTGCCCGGCCTCGTCCTGGGGCACACCCTCGGCCAGCTCTTCGCCTTCCTCAACCTGGGCAGGCAGGCCCCGGAGGTCGCCAGGCCGCTGCCCGACGACGCCCCGAGCCTGCGCCAGGTCGCACGCCGCCACCGGCGCATGCCCCTGCTCAACGCCCCTAACGCGCTTGTTGACGCCGTGAGGCTGTCCGGCATCCAGCTGCTCATCGCGGGCTACTCGGCCGCCGCACTGGGCCAGTTCCAGATGGCCTGGAGGGTTCTGGACGCCCCCCTCATCCTCGTCAACGGCGCGGTCTCGCGCGTCTTCTTCCAACGGCTGTCCGTCGTCGAGCCCGGGCAGATGCGCCCGCTCGTCAACGCCCTGGTCAAACGCGCCCTCATGGTTGGCGTCGTGCCCTTCGGGACCGTGTACCTCATCTCCCCGTGGCTCTTCCCCTTCCTGTTCGGCGAGCAGTGGCAGGGTGCGGGTGGCTTCGCGCGGGCGCTGACGCCCTGGCTGTTGATGCTGCTCATCACCTCACCGGTGTCGAACCTCTTCGTCGTCACCGGCAACCAGGGCTGGATGCTCGCCTTCGCCGTCGTCTACGCTGCCGTCCCCCTGGCCTGGCTGGCGCTGTCGCCCCTGGAGCTGCTGGCCACCACCTATGTGCTTGGGGCCCTCATGGCCCTGCTGCTGGTGCTCATGACGCTCATGGCCTACGAGGCCGCCCGCCGCTTCGACGCGCGCGGGCCCGCTTCCGGGGCGGCACCGGAGCCGGCGGGGGACCCGGGCGCCACGGGGGAAGCCGCAGGGGACGAGGAGCCCGCGGAGCACAATGAGGGGGCTCTGCGGCCCGGCCCGCAGGCACCGACCACCGAGGAGGACGCATGAGCACCGCCACGACACCGCCCGCCCGGCCCGCCGGGGGGCGGGACGACGCCGGTCACGGTAACCGTGACGTCCTGCTGCTGCTCACCGACTTCTACCCCTACGAGGTCGGTGAGGAGTTCCTTGAGCAGGAGATCGAGACCCTGTGCGAGGCCTACGACGAGGTCCTCGTCGTGCCCGTGCGCCTGTCCCAGGGGGCCCGCCGCACCCGGCCGCTTCCGGCCAACGCCCGCAGCGCGCTCATGCCCGCCTCCCGGCTGCCCGGCGGCTGGCGCTCGCAGGCGCTCGTGCGGGCCGCCCAGATCCTCCTGGGGCGTGAGCGGATGGTCGAGACGCCGCCGTGGCGCAG
Source organism: Actinomyces sp. W5033 (assembly GCF_051303165.1). NCBI lineage: Bacteria > Bacillati > Actinomycetota > Actinomycetes > Actinomycetales > Actinomycetaceae > Actinomyces > Actinomyces sp. W5033. The sequence continues at coordinate 12,794 of NZ_JBPPGD010000002.1, forward strand.
CCCGGGCCGCTTCGGGATGGATGTGCGCTTCGCCGCCATCGCCCTCGGCGCACGTGCACGGCTGCGCCGCCTGGTGCCCTGGCTGGGCCTCAGGCCGGGGGACCGGGTGACCATCTACTCGTACTGGTTCTTCACCGGCGCGGCCCTGGGCGGGATGCTCAGGCGCCGCGAGCTCGCCTACCACGAGGTGCGGGTGGTGGCGCGCGCCCACGCCTACGACGTCGACGAGGCCGACGCGCCGCGTGGCTACGTGCCCTCACGGCGCTACGTCATGGAGGCCGTTGACCGCGTCTACCCCATCTCCGAGTACGCCGCCGGTTTCCTGCGGCGCCGCTTCCCACAGGCGGGTGGCCGCGTTCAGGTGGCGCGGCTGGGCGTGCCGGCGTCGTCGGCGCCGCTGCGGAGCCTGCCGCCCGACGGCGAGCCCTTCGCCCTCGTCTCATGCTCGCACATGGCGCCCTACAAGCGCGTCGGCCTCGTCCTGGAGACGGTGGCCGAGCTCGCCCGGCGCGGCCACGCGGTGACCTGGACGCATGTGGGGGAGTCGGACCCCCAGCGCGTGGAGGAGCTGCGGCGCCGGGCGGCCGAGCTCGCCCCGGGGGTGGACATCACCTTGACCGGGCACATGCCCAACGAGCAGGTGCGCCGCCTGTACGCGACGAGCACCCTGTCCTGTTTCCTCAACTGCTCCGACGGCGAGGGGGTGCCGGTCTCCGTCATGGAGGCGCAGGCGGCCGCCCTGCCGGTGGTGGCGACGGCGGCCGGCGGCACCGGGGAGATCGTCCACGACGGCGTCAACGGCCGTCTCGTGCCCGTCGAGGTCAGTGTGGCCCAGGTAGCGGACGCGGTCGAGTCCGTCATGGACCTGTCGGCTGAGGACTACGAGCAGATGAGCCGGGCGGCCCGGGCCACCTGGGCGTCGATGAGCGACGCCTCCGCCCAGTACCGGCGCTTCGTGGCGGGCCTGCGCGCGCTCATGCCGCGGCCCTGAGCCCCGGGGCGCGCGTCTGGGGAGGTCCGCGCGTCGCTGCTGTTCGACCCGTGGGGGTCCCTGGCGGGACGCACCGTCAGTGTTCTAAATTGGAACACATGACGCAGGTGAACGACGAAGTCGGTCGACGGGTCGCTGAGGCGCGCGAAAGGCGCGGCCTCACCCAGGCGGATGTCGCGTCCCGCAGCGGCATCGGGCGCCCCACCCTCTCCAAGCTGGAGAACGGCCAGCAGAGCATCAGCATCTCCCACCTGGTGGATCTCGCCGAGGCGCTCGACATGCGTGTGGAGTGGCTGCTGTCCGACCCTCCTGCCGCGATCGTCTCCCACCGTGGGAGCAGCCGGTCACGGTTGGCCAGCATCGACCTTGAGGTCGAGCGCATGGCCCGGGAGGTGGAGCTCGTGGCCTCGGAGTCCCACAGCTTCGCCTCCGTGCTCGGTCGGCTTCCCGTTCTCGATCGTCCGCAGGATGCGCGTGCCGTCGAGGAGATGGCAGGCCGGGCCCGAGACCTCCTCGGTGCTCCACGTCAAGGACCGCTGCACGACCTCGGTGAGCTCATGGGACGGCTCGGTGTCATTCTCTTCTCCGTCGACCTCGGACCCGAGGAGGCGGACGCAGCCACCGTCCTGCTGGAGCACGGTGCGGTCAGCGTGGTCAACGCTCACCTTCGCACCGGGCGGCGGCGCCTGTCGGCTGCGCACGAGCTGGGGCACGCCCTCCTCGCGGACGACTACACGGTGGACTATGCGCTGGGGGACCACACCGGGCGCACCGAGTCGCAGCTGGACCAGTTCGGGCGGGCGCTGCTGCTGCCCGCCGACTCGACGGCCTCCCGGTGGAAGGCTCTCCGCGACACTCACGTATTACGTGAGGCCGCCGTGATCGTCGCCAGCGAGTACCGGGTGGACATGGCGACCCTGGCGCGGCGCCTCAGGGAGCTGTCGGCGATCAGTTGCTCCCAGACGGCGGAGATCAGGCGGACGGTGACCACCCGGGAGGACATCGTCGAGTGGAGTCTGGTCCCGGCGGACGAGCTGCGTGTCGGTTTCCTGCCCGCGACCTATCGGGAGGCCGTGCTCGACCTGTACCTCGATGAGCGGCTGAGTCCGGAGAGGACCGTGGAGCTCTTGCGTCGGACCTGCACGGAGGGAGATCTTCCGGAGCCGCCTCCGCTGGCCGCTGACCGGATCTGGCAGTTCGTCTGATGGGGGAGCGACAGACGCTGGTGCTGGACACCGGTCCGCTCAGCGCCTTCGCACAGGCCGGGTGGCTCGGTGCGCTCAGGGGGATGGCCGAGCGGGTGCCCTACAGGCTGGAGGTCACCGCGCAGGTGCGCGCGGAGCTGAGGGCAGGGTTGCCCAGTCACCCGGCCAACCAGCTTGTCCTGAACGCGGACTGGATCGTCGTCGTAGACGAGGAGCTTGAGTGTGAGCGCCGACTCTTCGAGAAGTATGCGGCACGGCTCGTGTCGGGGCGTCACAACGTCGGAGAGTGCTCCGTCCTCGCCCGGGCCAAGGCCTGCGGGAGCATCGCCGTCGTTGACGACACTGTCGCCCGCAGGCTCGCGGAAACGGAGAGGATCAGCTACCGAGGGACTCTTGCCCTGTTGGTGGAGACGATCCGTGCCGGGTACCTGACGCTTGAGGCGGCCAGCGACGTGGCTGACCACCTCATTGCCGTGAAGTATCGCCTGCCGTTCCCGCCGGGCGGATTCGCCGTCTGGGCGAGGCAGAATCTGGGCCTGGAGTAGACGCACACCGGCGGACGCCGCTGCGCGCCCCTCAGGCCCGGGCCAGCAGCTCGGCTGCGACGCGCTCGGCGGCCCGGCCGTCGCCGTAGGGGTGGGCGTCGCGCTCCGCGGGCTCCGCCGGGCGCGGGCGTGAGGCCGCCACCACCAGGGCCGGACCCGGCTCCGCGAGCACGTTCCATCCCAGCTCGACCGTCTCCACCCACTCCGTCACGGGCCGCACCGTCGTGCACGGCACCCGCAGCAGGAAGGCCTCCTTCTGCAGGCCACCGGAGTCCGTCACCACGCCCCGCGCCGCCAGCATCGAGGCGACGAGCTCCGGGTAGGCCAGGGGGGCGTGCACCCGCAGGCTGCCGCGGTCGGCCAGCTCCAGCCCGTGGGCGGCGCAGGCCGCCACCAGCCGCGGGTGGGCCAGCAGCACCACCGGGTGGTCCACCCCGGCCAGGCTGTCGAGCACCAGGGCCAGGCGCCCGGCGTCGTCGGTGTTCTGAGGGCGGTGGATCGTCGCCAGGGTGTAGGAGCCCTCCGTCAGCCCCAGCTCAGTGGCCACCGGTGAGGGCGTCCCCTCCAGGGCGTCACGCTGGGTCAGGAGCACGTCCGTCATGACGTCGCCGACGACGACCGTGCGCTCGGCCAGGCCCTCGTCGGCCAGGTGGGCGGCGCCGACGGCCGTGGGCGCCAGGAGCAGGTCGGCCGCGTGGTCCGTCAGGACCCGGTTGACCTCCTCGGGCATGGCCCGGTCGAAGGAGCGCAGCCCCGCCTCCAGGTGCGCCACCGGCACGTGCTTCTTGACGGCGCTCAGCGCCCCCGCGAGCGTGGAGTTCGTGTCCCCGTAGACGAGCACCCAGTCCGGGCTCAGCTCGTCGAGCACCCCGTCCATGGCGGCGAGCATCGCCCCCGTCTGCACACCGTGGCTGCCGGAGCCGACACCCAGGTGCACATCGGGCGAGGAGATGCCCAGGTCGGTGAAGAAGACATCGGAGAGCATCGGGTCGTAGTGCTGACCCGTGTGGACGATGCGGTGGTCGATACCCGCGGCCCTGAGAGCGGCGTCGACGGGGGCGAGCTTGACGAACTGGGGCCGGGCCCCGACGACGGAGAGGACGCGCATGCCGCTCACCCTACCGAGGCCCGCCGTCGGTGGCGCCTGTAGTCTCCACGCATGCGCGTCACCGTCGTCACCACGTGGCTCCCCACCGCCGTCGCCCCCTCCTCCGGCAGCTTCGTCGTGCGCGACTGCCTGGCCATGGCCCAGGCGGGCCAGGACCTGCGCATCATCCACCTCGTGCCGCCCCACCAGGACGACGGCACCCGGTGCACCACCATCGAGGGGCTGCAGGTGCTGCGCGTGCCCATGCGCCCCGCCGACCCGCTGTCGGTGGCCCGGGCGGCCCGGCGCCTGCCGGCCCTGCTTCAGGGTGCCGACGTCCTGCACTCCATGGCCATGAGCTCCCTGCTGCCCCTTGGGCTGCTGGACACGGCCCGCGCCCTGGACCTGCCGTGGGTGCACACCGAGCACTGGTCGGGGCTGACGAACCCGGGTACGCTGTCGGCCGCGCTGCGGGCGGGACGGGTGCTCGTCACCCACGAGCTGACCCGCCCCGACGTCGTCACCGCCGTGTGCGAGTACCTGGCTGCGCCCGTGCGCCGGGCCCGGGCGGAGGCACCGACCGTCGTCGTGCCCTGCGTCGTCGAGCCGCCCGCTGAGGTCACCGCCCGGCCCAGTGGCCCGGGCCCGCGGCTCGTGAGCGTCGGTGGCCTCATTGAGCGCAAGGACCCCCTTATGTGCGTCGACATCCTCGCCGAGCTCGTCGACCGGGGGCAGCGGGCGAGCCTGGCCCTCGTCGGGGACGGGCCCCTGCGCGAGCAGGTCGAGGACCGCGCGGCGCAGCTGGGCGTCGCCGACCGGCTGCGTCTGACGGGCACCCTGGACGCAGCCGGCGTCCAGCGCGAGCTGGCGGGGGCCGACCTGTTCCTCGGACCGACCCGCGGCGACAACTTCTTCGTCTCCGCCGCGGAGGCGATCGTGGCCGGGCGGCCCGTCGTCGTCTCCGACGCCGGAGGCCAGGTCGAGTACGTCGAGGCCGGCAATGGCAGCGTCGTCCCGGCGGGATCCGCCGCGCCCGTGTGGGCCGACGCCGTCACCTCCACCCTCAGACGCCTGGAGGGCGTCAGCGCCCAGGACGTGGCCGCGACCATCGGGCAGCGCTTCGCCTACCGGCAGGTCGGGGTGGCCTACCGCCGGGTCCACGAGCAAGCGGCCGGCCTGGGCGGCTGAGCCCCGGCGGCCGCCGGGCGCGGAACCGTCCGGCCCGCCGTCCGGCCGCGCTAGGCGTCCACCACGGGCAGGTCGCGGAAGATCGTGGCGCTGTCGCACCACGTGTCGCGCAGGAAGGACCGCGTCCACAACCCCAGGGTCTTGCGCCCCGACAGCAGGGCCGCCGCCGCACGTGGGCGGGAGACGTCCGTGAACAGCGCGTCGAAGGCCGTCTCGGAGTGCAGGGAGGACCATGTGGAGAAGACCCTCTCGGCCACGGGCAGCAGGTGCGTGGCGGTCAGCGCGCGTTTGAGACCGGCCCTCGTGCGCGGGTCCACGCGGGTGACCTCGTAGTAGGCGGACTGCGGCCCCGAGGCGCCGGTGGCCCTGGCCCACAGGTGGTTGACGACCTGGCGGTACAGGTCGCGGGTGGCGGTGGCGCTGGCGGTGCCGCGCAGCCAGGTGCGCCACACCTCGGTGTCGAGCATGGGCAGCGCCCAGTCCATGCCCAGGTGCTCGTAGGCGCGCACGGAGTTGTTGATGTACTTCGTCTGGCGCTCGCGCAGGTTGTAGCCCTCCAGCAGCGAGCGCAGGCTGCGGCCCGAGCCGTCGAAGCCCGCCAGGGACATGGCCTCACGCACCGGAGCAGCCACCCACGGGTCGCCCGCGGCCCGCTGCGGGCGACCCTGAAGGTCGTGGTGGTGGCGGACGATGGCGCGCGCTGCCGTCGCCCGGCTCACAGGCAGCTCGTCCAGGAGCTGCTCGTCATGCATGTTGCCCACGATCGTGTGGCCCGGCACGACGACGTCGCCCTCGGTGGCGTCGCCACGCTCGCGCATGACGGACAGGGCGTACCAGTCCTGCACGTGCGGCAGGGCGGACCAGGCGTGGCAGGCGGCGAGGAAGGCCGCGGTGGCGGGCGAGTGCCAGTGCTCCAGCAGGGGGCCACGCTCGTAGGGCACGGTGGTCCACGCGACGCCGGCCTCCTGGGCGACGGCCCGGGAGACCTCGACCTCGCGCGCCCCTGCGACCCCGTAGGTGAAGGTCGCCACGCGGCCGGCCTCGCCGTGCGCCAGGAGCCAGGCCAGCAGGAGACGCGAGTCGAGCCCGCCCGACAGCGGCAGCAGCAGGCGACGGCCATCGGTGCGCTCGAGCAGACGCGTCATCGTCGTGTCGAGGGCGGCGAGGAAGGCGTCGGCGAAGTCCTGCGGGTCGGTGATCTCCTCGGCGCTGTAGACGGCGAAGGCGTAGTCGGTCTGGTGGGCCTGGCCGGTGCGCCGGTCGATGGTGACGACAGCACCCTGCGGGACCTGGTGGACCCCGCGCAGCAGGGTGCGTGCGCCCGTGACGAAGCCGGCGTCCTCCAGCTCGGCGAGGGCGGGCCGCAGGAGCGCAGGGTCCGAGAGCCCGGACAGCAGGGCGGCCGGGTCGTCACTGACGAGCAGGCGTGAGCCCGAGCTCTCCACGGCCCAGAACAGCGGCCACGAGCGCAGCCGGTCCACCGCGAGCGTGACGTGGTCCTCGGTGACCTCGACGGCGGCCAGGCGGCCCGGGTGGTCGCGCAGGACCTCGGGGCTGGTCGGGCCGGCGCAGGGGTGGTCGCTGCGCACGTGCAGGCCGTCCCCGGCCTGCGTCCACGCCGGGGAGGTGAGCGAGAGGTCGGTGTCCACGGTGTCCTCGTCCGTCGGTGAAGCCTGGCTGCTAGTGTGGCACACCGTGACACGCCGTCCTGGTGCGCACGGGGACGCCGGCCCGCGCGCCGCGCCCGGCCGCGGTCCCTGGCGTGCGCCGGCCGCAGGAGGGAGTGAGCTCGTGACCGACCGTCCTGGTGCGTCAGCCGGGCGCAGCCGCCCGCTCATGGTCTTCCACGCCCCCTACCCCTTGACCGAGAGGACGGCAGCCTCCCGGCTGCGCCCCCTGCGCATGCGCCGGGCCTTCGTGGAGCTGGGCTACGACGTCGTCGAGGTCACCGGCTACGCCTCGGCCAGGCGGCGGGCCATGGCCCGCGCCGAGCGGCGCCTGGAGGCCTACGAGCGCCAGCGCCGTGCGCAGCCCTCGCTGCCGCCGGCCTTCGTCTACTCGGAGAACGCGACGATCCCCAACGCGCTCACCGAGCCGCGCCACCTGCCGCTGCACCCGCGCCTGGACGCCGCCTTCTTCGCCCGCGCGCGTCGGCGAGGCCTTGAGGTGGGGGTCTTCTACCGGGACCTGTACTGGCGCTTCCCGCGCTTCCGCCAGTCCATCAACCCGGCTGTGGACCTGGCGCTGCGCGCCATGTACCTCACCGAGCTGGCCCAGTGGCGCCGTGCCGGCCTGCACGTGTACCTGCCCAGCGAGGCGATGAGCGTGCACCTGCCCACCATCGACCCGGCGCGCACGAGCGCGCTGCCCCCGGGCGCGGACCCCGACGCCGTGCGCAGCCCCTCGCGCCCGGACCTGGAGGGCGGGCCCCTCGACCTGCTCTTCGTCGGCGTCCTGGGCGGCAACTACCGCATCGAGGCCGTGTGCCGTGCGGTGGCGGCCGTGGAGGGCACCCACCTGACGCTGTGCACACGCCAGGAGGAGTGGGCGCAGGTGCGCGGCGGCTACGAGCCTCTGCTCGTGCCCGGGCGCCACGAGGTCGTCCACGCCTCCGGCGAGGGCCTGGAGCCGCTGTACAGGCGCGGCGCCCTGGGCGTGCTGCTCGTCGAGCCGCACGAGTACTGGGACTTCGCCGTGCCCTACAAGCTCTACGAGTACCTCGCCCACGAGCTGCCGGTGGTGGTGACGGCCGGGACCGAGGCCGCACGGATCGTCGAGGACCTCGGTGCCGGGTGGGTTCTTCCCTATGACGAGGCCGCACTGGCCGACCTCCTGCGCGAGCTGGGCGCCCACCCCGAGCGTCTGAGGGCGGTCCAGGAGCGCCTGCGCAGCGCCCTGCCGGGCCAGACCTGGCAGGCCCGTGCCCGGCGCGTCGCCCTCGACCTGTCCGGCTGGGCCCCGCCCGCCGAGCACCCCACCACATCCCAGAGCCAGGAAGGCAGTCAGCCGTGACCCCGTCCCGACCCGTACGCGGTGGCGCTCTCCTGGCCACCCGCATCCACCTGCCCGAGGCCGCCGCCGCCGCCCTGAGACTGGACGGGGTCGAGCGCGCCCTCGCCGCCCACCACGTCCCGGTGCGGGTGCTGACCACCGCCCCGCCGCCGGGTACGGCGCCCGCTGCGGACCCTCAGGGGGTGAGCGTCTCGCGCTGGCCGGCGCTGCGCGACGCCAGCGGCTACCTGCGGGGCTACCTGCCCTACCTGTCCTTCGACGTGCCCCTCATAGGACGTTTCCTCGCCCAGCCGCGCCCCGACGCCGTCCTCGTCGAGCCCCCGCCGACCACGGGCGTCGTCATGCGCCTGGCCTGTGCCCTGCGGCGCGTGCCCTACGTGTGGTACGCCCCGGACGTGTGGTCCGCCGCCGCCGAGTCCACCGGCGCGCCCCGGCTCGTCCTGGCAGCAGTGCGCCGCATGGAGTCCTTCGCGGTGCGCGGCGCCGCCCGTGTCGTGGCCGTCAACGAGGAGGTCGCCGAGCACGTGCGGGCCCTGGGCGGCAGGGACGTGCGGGTTGTTCCCAACGGGATCGACACCTCCGTCTTCGACCCGGACGGCCCGGTTCCCGACGAGGAGCGCCGGCGCGCGCTCGGGCTCACGGGACCGTACGCGGTGTACGCGGGTACCGTCTCTGAGTGGCAGGACGCGGGTGTCTTCGTGCGCGCGCTCGCCCAGCTCCGCGCCGCCCGCCCCGGGGCTCAGGTCCTCTTCCTCGGGCAGGGCTCGGACTGGGAGGCGGTCCGTGAGGCGGCCGCCGCCCTTGAGCCCGGTGACGACAGCGCCCCCGCCGTCGTCATGCACCCACCCGTGCCGCCCGCCGAGGCGGCCGCCTGGCAGCGGGGAGCCGTCTGCGCCCTGGTGTCCATCAAGCCGGGGCAGGGCTACGACTTCGCCTACCCGACGAAGGTGCTGGCGGCCCTGGGCTGCGGGACCCCGGTGCTCTACGCCGGCCGCGGGCCCGTGGTCGAGGACGTCGCGCGCCACGACCTGGGGTGGGTGAGCGACCACAGCCCCGGCTCCGTCGCCGACGCCCTCGTGGCCGCCTTCGACGCCGATGACGCGCTCACGCCCCAAGGGCGCCGGCAGCGCAGTGAGCGCCTGCACGCCTGGGTCAGTGAGCACCGCTCCCTCGAGGCGACGGGGCAGCGCGTCGCCCGGCTCCTGCGGGAGGTCGTCCTCGAGCGCCGGCCAGGGCTGGCGGCGGGGGAGGCTCGGTGACCGCCTGGGTCCCTGCCCTGCCCCTTCTGGCCGCGCTCGTGGTCGTGACCTTCGGTCCCGGCCTGCTCGTCCTGCTGGCCGCGGGCGCACGCAGCCGCCTGGCGGCCCTCGCCTGCGCCCCCGCGCTCACCTTCGCGCTGATGGGCACCGCCGGCGTCGTCCTCAACGCCGTGGGGCTGCGCTGGCACCTGCCGACGGTCACCGCCTGGGTGCTGGGCTGGGCGCTGCTCGTCGCCGTCGGGCGCTGGTGCGTCCTGGCGCTGCGGGGACGGCGTCTGACACTGCGCAGCTGGACGCGCGTGCCCGTGGACGCCGCGGGGGTGGCCGAGGCCGGGTCGGCAGGAGGCGCCCCTGGGGAGCCAACCGGCCAGGTGCCCGCGCTGGCCGGCCCCCGGTGGCTGCCGGCGGCGTCGGTGCTCACGACCTGGCTGGTCATGCTGGCACCGGTCCTGCCCGGCAGTGGGCCCCGCGTGCCGATCCAGTCAGCGGACTCCATCTACCACTACAACCAGGCGTGGCTCATCGAGCACACGGGCAACGCCTCCATGCTCAACGGCAACGCCGGCATGTTCGGCATGGACGGCACATCGAGCTTCTACCCGATGGTGTGGCACGAGATCACGACGCTCGTGTCCCTGGGGTGGGAGGGCGTCGTGCCCGCCACCAACACCATGATCCTGCTGGTTCCGCTCGTCTACCTCGTCGGCCTGCTCTACCTCGTGCGAGTCGTCCTGCCCGAGGTGCGCGGGGCCGCCTGGGTGGCCCTGGGGGCCTGCGCCTTCATCCCGATCTTCCCCATGCGTCTGCTCATGGACACGGCCGTGTGGCCCTACGCCCTGGCGCTGGCGGCGTGCCCCGCGGTGGCGGCGTGGGCCGTGGCGCAGGTCCGTCGCTGCCGGTGGCTGTGGTCCCAGCGGCGGTGGCTGCGGGCGCTGACCTCCGTCCTGGCGATCGTGCCGGCCGCAGCCGGCCTCATGCTCACCCACCCGGCGACCCTTGTCATCGTCGGCTGGCCCCTGGCGGCCCTGGCCTGGACGGGCCTGGTGCTGGCCTCCTGGAGGCTGCTGCGCTCCGAGGACCGGCACAACCGCCTCGTGGGGGCCTGGCTGGCCGCCCTCGCGGTGGCCGTCGTCCTCGTCGTCGTGGCGCTTGTCATGCTCCCCGGCCCGTTGCAGGCGCACTTCGGGCGCCGTCCGCTGCGCACGTGGACGCACGCGTGGAAGAAGGTCGTCTCCGCCCTCGTCCTGTTCTACGGGGGTGGCGGCTGGACGATGCGTGCCACCCAGGTCGCCATGGGCCTGGCCTGCCTCACCGGCGCGGCGACGGCGCTGTACCGCCGGCGACACCGTGGGGTGGTGGTTGCCTGGGTCGCGTGCCTGCCGCTCATCGTCTCCGCGATGGCTCCGGTTCCCGTCCTGTCCGCGATGACAGGCGTGTTCTACAACAACCCTCACCGGATCAAGGCGATGACGGCCGCGCCGGCCATCCTGCTTGTGACGCTGGGGCTGACGGCCGTGGCCCCGGTCATCGTCCGGGTGGTGCGCAGCCGGGTGGCGGGGCTGGGGCTGCACCGGCTGGTGCCCTGGAGGCTGCGCGGCCTCCTCCAGCGCTGGCGCGCTCTGCTGCCGGTGCAGGCGCGGGCGGCGCTGGTGCTGCTCCTGGTCGGCACGCTCGCGACGGCGCCGGCGCTGCGCCACGACGTCGTCGGGGCCTTCTCCCCCTACATCGGGCACCAGAGGCGCGTGGCCTCCGCCGAGGAGCTCGCCATGATGACGCGGCTGCCCCTGTTGCTGCCCGACGACGCCTACGTCGTCGGGGACCCGGTGGCCGGCACCGCGATGCTGCCCTTCATGGCGGGTGTGCAGCCGGTGTGGATGTTCGCCGGGCAGGCGGAGTCGGACGAGGACGGGTTCTACCTGCGCCAGCACCTCAACGCCCTGCACAGGGACCCGCACGTGTGCGAGGTGCTGCGCGCGCACTCCATCAGGTACTTCTACGAGGACTCGAGCCAGTTCTTCAACGGCGTGTGGCTGGCGAGCCTGCGCCCGGGCCTGTACTACGTGGACACCTCCAAGGGCTTCCGCCTGCTGGACGTCGGTGGCACCGCCCGCGTGTGGGAGATCACCGCCTGCGACGAGGCCCCGCGCTGATCCTCGCTATCCTGGGCCCACTGAGCCGGAGCCGTCCGGCGTGAGGAGAGCCCGTATGCGCATCGCCGTCGTCGCCCTGGGAAAGATCGGGCTGCCGCTGGCCGTCCAGTACGCCGAGAAGGGGCACGAGGTCATCGGCGTCGATGTCAACGCCACCACCGTCGAGGCCGTCAACCGAGGCCAGGAGCCCTTCCCCGGTGAGGCCCACCTCGCCGACAAGCTCGCCCGCCTCGTGCCCGCCGGGGCGCTGCGCGCCACCACCGACTACGCCGAGGCCATCCCTGGTGCCGACGCCGTGGTGCTCGTCGTGCCCCTCTTCGTTGACGACGCCACCTGGCAGCCGGACTTCACCTGGATGGACGACGCCACCCGCTCGCTGGCCGCCCACCTGAGCCCCGGCACCCTCGTGTCCTACGAGACCACCTTGCCCGTGGGCACCACCCGAGGACGCTGGAAGCCCCTGATCGAGCAGGTCAGCGGCCTGGTCGAGGGTCGTGACTTCCACCTCGTCTTCTCCCCCGAGCGGGTGCTGACCGGCCGGGTCTTCGAGGACCTGCGCCGCTACCCCAAGCTCGTCGGCGGGCTGAGCGAGCAGGGCACCGCCCGGGGTGTCGCCTTCTACGACAGCGTCCTCGACTTCGATGAGCGCCCCGACCTGGCGCGCCCCAACGGCGTGTGGGACATGGGCACCGCCGAGGCCGCCGAGATGGCCAAGCTCGCCGAGACCACCTACCGTGACGTCAACATCGGCCTGGCCAACCAGTTCGCCGTCTACGCGGACAAGGCCGGCTTCGACATCGAGCGCGTCATCGAGGCCTGCAACTCCCAGCCCTACTCGCATATCCACCGCCCCGGCATCGCGGTGGGCGGGCACTGCATCCCCGTCTACCCGCGCCTGTACCTGTCCACGGACCCGGACGCCACCGTGGTGCGCGCCGCCCGCCAGTTCAACGCCACCATGCCGGGCTACGTCGTCTCCCGCGCCGAGGAGGTCCTGGGGGGCCTGGCAGGGCTGCGCGTGGTGGTCCTGGGCGCCTCCTACCGCGGCCGGGTCAAGGAGACCGCCTTCTCCGGCGTCTTCCCCACCGTCGAGGCCCTGCGTCACAAGGGCGCCACCGTCCTGGTCCAGGACCCCATGTACCGCGACGACGAGCTCGCCGCCTTCGGGTGGACGCCCTACCACCTGGGGCAGGAGGTGGACGTCGCCATCGTCCAGGCCGACCACCCCGAGTACGCCACGCTCACCCCCGCGGACCTTCCGGGCGTGCGCCTGCTGCTCGACGGCCGGCGCGTCACCGACCCCACCCTGTGGGCGGGCACCCCGCGCCTGGTCATCGGCGGCGGTGAGTGAGACCGGCAGGCAGGTCCGTGGCCTGGGCGGGGTGCGTATGAGCCCGCCCGGTCCTGGGGTCCTGAGGCCGTGACAGCGGCGACGGCGCTCGGCGCCCTCATCGGAGGCCTCCTGCTGCTGCTCGCCCCCGGCTGGCTCATCGCCCGTGCCGCCGGTCTGCGCGGCGTCGCCGCCGCATCGGTGGCGACGGGCCTGTCCTGCGCCGTCATCGGCGTGGCCGAGCCCCTGGCCTCCGCCGCGCACCTGGCCTGGGGACGCGGCGGTTGGGCGGTCATCACCGCCCTCGCCGGTGGCTGCGCGGCCCTCGTGCTGGCCGCCAGGCGGCTGCTGGGTACGGGCCCAGTGGGTATCGGGCCCGACGACGGCGCACGGCCCACGGGCGGAGAGAGCCGACTCGGTCCGGACCGGACTGTCCTCCTCATCGGGCTGGCGCTCGCCGTCGTCCTCGGGGCAGCAGGGCTGTGGTGGGGCACCGGTGGGCTCGCCACCCCCGTCCAGGCCTTCGACGCCGTCTTCCACCTCGCCGCGCTCCAGACGGTCCGCGTGGACGGCGACGCCTCCAGCCTCGGCGGCCTCGCCAGGCTCTACCAGGGCAGCCGCGTCTACTACCCGACGGTCTGGCACGGCGTTGCCGCGTTGCTGCCGGGCACCGCCTCACTGGCCAGCAACGTGCTCGTCATCGTCGTCGGCGCCGTGTGCTGGCCGCTGGGGGTCGTGGGGCTCATCGACGCCACCGCCTGCGCCGCCCCCGAGGGTGACGCACACGGTGGCCGGGTACGGGCCCTGACCCTGGCGGCCAGCGCCCTGGCCGCCACCGCGACGAGCGCCCTGGCCGTCACCCTCACGACGCTCGCCGTGTGGCCCTACGCCCTGTCCCTCGTCTGCCTGCCCGGTGTCCTCGCCCTGGCCCACACGCTCACCCGCACCGGGTGGGGACGCCCCCGGCTGCTCACCGCCCTGCTGGCCCTCGCTGCTGCCGGGGGAGCGGTGCTCGCGCACGGCAGCGCCGTCTTCAACCTGCTGGTACTCCTGGCCCCCCTCGGGGTCGCCTCGCTCGCCCGCCTCCTGCGGGCCGGCGGCGCGAGACGCCGTGGGGTCCTGGCCGTCCTCGTCCTCGCGCTCGCGGCCGCAGCCGCCGGCGCCTGGGCCATGCGCGCCTCCCTGGCCTCCGTCCTGGGCTACGGGCGCGACGGCGGCAGCGCCCTGGCAGCACTCGCTCAGTCACTCATGGACACGCCCCAGTACGGGCCGCTGACCTGGCACGGGCTCCCCGTCGGCCTCGGCCTGCTCGCCCTGGCCGCGGTCGCCGTCAGGCACGGGGGGCGCGGCCTGCGCCTCCACCTGCTCACCTGGGTGCTGACGCTGGGGCTCGTGGTGCTCACCGGCGGGCCGCAGTGGACCGGCAGGGCCCTGGGGGCCCTGTGGTACCTCCAGAAGGCCCGGGTGCAGCCTCTGGCCGTCATCGCCCTGCTCGTCCTCGCCGGCTGCGGCCTGCACCTGCTCCTCACACGCTGGTGCTCCCAGGACGGCCCGCGCGGCCGTCGTCGTGCCACGGCCCTCGTCGGGGCGACGGCCGCAGCCGCCGTGCTGGCCGTGCCCCTGCACGCGCAGCTGGCCGCCAGCACCCACGACGACGAGCGCATCGCCTACGGCGCCCTGGCCACCGGGGCCGAGCTCGCCGCCCAGGGCGAGCTGGCCGCCCTCCTGCCCCCCGGCGCCGTCGTCGTCGCCGCGCCCTCGCTCGGGGGCACGTACCTGTGGAGCGAGCACGGGGTCGGCTCGGTCTACCCGACGCGGGTCGCGCCCGCCACCGGCAGCGCCGAGCAGAGGCTCGCCGACGCCCCCGCCGTCCTCGAGCCGGGCAGCGAGGCCTGTACGGCCCTGGAGGAGCTCGGGGCCGGCTACTACCTCGACGTCGAGCGCGACGGCAGTGAGGAGGCCCGGGGCCGCAGCTGGGCGCCGCTGCGCTGGGACGCGAGCCTGGCCGACTGGCCGACCGAGGGGATGGAGGCGGTGGGGGCGGTGGCGACACCGACCGGAGCCCTCACGCTCTACCGGGTCGTTGGGTGCGGCTGAGCGTGCGGGTAGCCTGGACTGACCACTGGGACAGTCACAGGAGGCCTGCGCGTGAACCACGATATCGTCGTCGTCGGCTCGGGCCTGTTCGGCCTGACCGTTGCCGAGCGCTGCGCCAATGGGCTGGGGCTGAAGGTCCTCGTCATGGACCAACGGGACCACATCGGCGGCAACGCCTACTCCGAGGCGGACCCGGTCACGGGCATCGAGGTACACAAGTACGGGGCGCACCTGTTCCACACCTCCAACGAGCGTGTGTGGCAGTACGTCAACCGCTTCACCAGCTTCACGTCCTACGTGCACCACGTCTACACCACCCATGACGGCGTCGTGTACCCCATGCCCATCAACCTGGGCACGATCAACCAGTTCTTCCACGCCTCCTACACACCGGATGAGGCCCGCGCGCTCATCGCCGAGCAGGCCGGCGAGCTCGCCGGCAAGGACCCCGAGAACCTCAACGACAAGGGCATCAGCCTCATCGGCCGGCCCCTGTACGAGGCCTTCATCAAGGACTACACCGGCAAGCAGTGGCAGACGGACCCCAAGGACCTGCCCGCCTCGATCATCTCCCGCCTGCCCGTGCGCTACACCTACGACAACCGCTACTTCAACGACACCTACGAGGGCCTGCCCACCGGCGGTTACACGGCCTGGCTGGAGAAGATGGTGGACAGCGCGAACATTGACGTGCTGCTGTCGACGGACTTCTTCGACGAGTCACAGCCTTGGAACAAGAAGGCCCTCGTCGGAAAGGTCCCGGTTGTCTACACGGGGCCCGTGGACCGCTACTTCGGCTACAGCGAGGGAGCCCTGTCATGGCGCACCATCGACTTCACCACCGAGTACCCCGAGACAGGTGACTTCCAGGGCACCTCGGTGATGAACTACCCCGACGTCGAGCAGGACTACACGCGCATCATCGAGCCGCGCCACTTCCACCCCGAGCGCGACTACCCCTCGGACAAGACCGTCATCATGAAGGAGTACTCCCGCTTTGCCCAGGAGGGTGACGAGCCCTACTACCCGGTCAACACGCCTGAGGACCGTGAGCGGCTGCTGGCCTACCGGGCCCTGGCTGCCAAGGAGCCGGACGTGGTCTTTGGCGGGCGCCTGGGCACCTACCAGTACCTCGACATGCATATGGCGATCGGCTCGGCACTGAGTGTCTTCGACAACGTCATCGCTGCGCGCTTCCGTCAGGGATTACCCCGTGGTGGGGCCGTGTGCTGAGGGCCCGACCGACTCGCTGACCTGCCTATACCTGTGACACCTGAGGGGTATCCTCCATCCTGGAATTCGGAGCCGGTGCTGGCTCCACCTGTGTGCACGAGGTGCTGTGGTGATTCTTCAATCTGTGATGTCGGCGACTGCTCGGTTCCACGGGGAGGGTAGGAGGCGGGGCTTGCAACCGACGTTGTGGGTCCTGGTGCTGGTCTCGGCAGTGCTCGTGTGCGTGGTCCCGGTGACGCCGGCACATGCCGAGGAGGACGGAGTTGAGGCCATCCACATCATGGCTTTTCCCGCCTCGGACGCGATCATCCTCGAGAGCAACGGGCGTTTTGCCTTCGTCGACTCTGGTGAGGACCGGGACTTCCCTGACGGCAGCGACCCCCGGTACCCGTGGCGGCCCGGGATCGTCCCGGCGTTGGACTATGAGGAC
The DNA here is from genome assembly GCF_051303165.1 of Actinomyces sp. W5033. Lineage (NCBI taxonomy): Bacteria > Bacillati > Actinomycetota > Actinomycetes > Actinomycetales > Actinomycetaceae > Actinomyces > Actinomyces sp. W5033. The sequence continues at coordinate 29,321 of NZ_JBPPGD010000002.1, forward strand.
ATTCTGTGGAGCTACCTCGACCAGCTTGGGGTGAACGAGACGAATGTCGAGTTCTATCTGGGTACGCACGCGCACTCGGACCACATCGGTACCGCGGACACGGTCATCTCCAGGTACAAGCCGAGGAGGGTCTACACCCCCGAGTACTCGGACGCATGGATCTCGAATCCTGGGCGCCTGTGGGACAACCAGTACGTCTACGACCAGATGATCTCGGCGGCACACCAGGCTCATGACGAGTATGGTGCGGCGCTCATCCAGCACCTGAGCCCCGGGGCGCCCGTGGTGCCGGCAGCCGAGGGACAGGCCGCCTCCCCGGACTTCGACTTCGGTGACATGCACATCGAGATTGTCAACTACGGCGAGGACTACAAGACGAACCCGGTGCCGGACGCCAACCACATGTGCTGGGGCGTCAAGGTCACGGCCCACGGGAAGACAGCCTTCCTCGCGGGGGACATCGAGAACACCGCTGGTGCGGAGGACCGCATCGCAGATCAGATCGGCGACGTTGACTTCCTCAAGCTTGGCCACCATGGGACCTACACCTCGAACTCGGAGCACTTCCTCGAGGTCCTCAAGCCTGAGCTCGCCTTCCAGACTGGCGCCTACCACTACCTCTTCTCGGACACCGTCGCGGTCCTCAACCGTCTGGGCACCCAGTGGTACACGGCCGAGGAGGTCCGGGCCACCGGGAACACAGCCGTCGTGTTCACCATGGACGAGTCCGGTGTGTCCCTCGACGGTGTCCCAGAGGCGGTCGTCTACCGACGCGGCAGCTCCAGTCCGCACGTCGTGGCCTACCAGGGTGGGGTGCCCGCGCCCCAGGATGGTTGGAGGCAGGTGGCAGGCACGTACTACTGGTTCAGTGCCAGCGCTGAGGCTGCTGAGGACACGTGGTTGGACCGGAACGGCACCTGGTACTACCTGACCTCCTCAGGTGCGATGGCCACCGGTTGGAACCGTGTGGGGGGCTACTGGTACTACTTCCACGGTTCGGGGGTCATGGCCACGGGCTGGTTGCAGGAGAAGGGCTCCTGGTACCACTTCAGTGCTCTTGGCACGATGTCCGTCGGCTGGGTGCAGGACAACGGCGTCTGGTACTACATGCATCCCTCCGGTGCCATGGCGACCGGCTGGGTGCAGGAAAACGGCGCTTGGTACTACCTCACGGCCTCAGGTGCCATGGCGACCGGCTGGGTCCTCAGCGGTGGCTCTTGGTACTACATGCGGCCGTCCGGTGCTATGGCGACCGGCTGGGTGCAGGACAACGGCTCCTGGTACTACCTCACGGCCTCCGGCGCCATGGCCACGGGCTGGGTCCACGACCGAGGTGTCTGGTACTTCCTGACCTCCTCCGGTGCCATGGCGACAGGGCGTGTGTGGATCGCAGGTCGTTTATCGGAGTTCTCCGCCAGCGGCGCCTGGCTCGGCTACCGCTCTTGAGACGTCGGCCTGCGGTGGTGACGTACTAGCCTCAGGGGATGAGACGTTGCTCCGCCTTGCTGTCCGTCACCGCCGCCCTTCTCGCCCTCGCAACTGCGGGGGGCTGCGCCTCCGGTTCGGGCGGTGACGGGGGCTCCGCCTCGCCCAGACCGACGGCGGCCTCCGTTGGCACGGACCGCCCGGCCGAGGAGACCCTCTCCACGGCCGCCGCGCTGGCGCCTTTCGAGGCTCCTTCGCCGCGGTGCGCCGCCATGAACGGCGTGCTGCTCACCGCCCTGGCCGAGACGCCCCAGGGGCAGGCCTTCACGGCGGCCCCCGACGGTGCCGCCGACAAGCCGGTCCTCTGGGGCGCCTTCGCCCAGGCACTCGAGGACGGCTATGGCGCCCAGCTCGACGAGGCGGCGGGTGGTGAGGCCATCGCGACAGGTGCTCGCGAGGCCTTGCGCGAGTACATCCAGGCCTTCGAGCGTCTGTCCAGTGGCGAGGTGGTCGAGTTCTCGGACCGCCAGTCCGTTCAGGAAGCGATGGCCGAGGGACGTGCGCCGACCCCGGACCCGGACTACACCCGCACGGTAGAGACGATGACGAGCGCTCACGTGACCCTCACCCAGTGCCTTGCGGACTGGCCGGTTGTCTTCTGACGCGGGCCTGGCCCTGCCAGCGGAAGGTGACCGGCACACTGGCCGGAGCCTCAGCAGCAGGTCACGGGAAGGGACGCACCACAGTGGGAGCGATCGTGGCCCAGGAGTAGCCCGCTGTCACATGGCCCACACGTGCGGGGTTTCCCATCCAGTCGGTGTGGATGACGCGGTCGTCGCCGATGTAGATGCCTACGTGGGTGACGACGCCGTGGGTCGTGTAGAAGATGAGGTCGCCGCGCTGGCGCTGGTTGAAGGGGACGTGCTGGAAGCCGGAGTAGGCGTAGAGCTCCTGTGAGGTCCGGTAGGCGGGCCAGGCGTGCTTGATGACGTCGATGGGCTGAGGGTCCATGCCAGCGGCGTACAGCGACTGCAGGACCAGGCCGGAGCAATCGAATCCCAGTGAGTACGATCCGGCGCCGCCCCAGGTGTAGCTCGAGCCGATCTGGTTCCAGGCGTAGCCGATCATGGCTTCGATGCGCTCGGATCGGGTCGCGCTCAGCGAGACGGGTGTTGCCTGGTACTGGTCCACCCACCACGAGTAACCGGTGCCCATGGCGTCCCAGGTTGTCCTGTCCACCACGCCGGTGCGGGGAAGCCCTGCACGCGCCTGGAAGTTGCGGACCGCGGTTTGGAAAGTGCCGTCGACCGAGGCGAGGGTGCCCGAGCTCCAGATCCCGAGCCTTTGCTGGACGATACGCACCTTGACCCCGTTCATGCCCCAGGTGAGGTCATTGGTGGACCATCCGGGTGAGGTGATGCGGTCCGTGGGCTGGAGATAGCCCTCGGGGGCACTGTAGCCGTACCAGACCCCGCTGGCTGAGAACCGCTCCGTCTTGCCGTTGATGATCTGCTGGCCAGAGACCATGACCCCGGAGGAGTCCAGGTAGTACCAGGAGGTGCCGTCCTTGACCCAGCCGTGGGCTCGTGCGCCGGTGGAGGGTTGGAGGTAGTACCAGAAGCCGTCTTGTTGGAGCCAGCCGGTGGCCATCGCGCCTGTGGGCTGGAGGTAGTACCAGGAGGTGCCGTCCTGGAGCCAGCCGGTGGTCATGCGTCCGTGGTCGGCGGTGAGGTAGTACCAGGTTCCTGCGACGGCGGTCCAGCCGTGGGCTCGTGCGCCGGTGGAGGGTTGGAGGTAGTACCAGGAGCCGTCTTGTTGGAGCCAGCCGGTGGCCATCGCGCCTGTGGGCTGGAGGTAGTACCAGGAGGTGCCGTCCTGGAGCCAGCCGGTGGTCATGCGTCCGTGGTCGGCGGTGAGGTAGTACCAGGTTCCTGCGACGGCGGTCCAGCCGTGGGCTCGTGCGCCGGTGGAGGGTTGGAGGTAGTACCAGGAGCCGTCCTCCTGGACCCAGCCGGTGCGCATGTAGCCGACGGAGTCGAAGCGGTAGACGTTGCCGTTGATCCGCGCCCACGCGGAGGCCGGGTACGCGCCGTCAGTCAGGCGGTACCACCATCCCCTGGAGTCGTGCTGCCAAGCGCCAGCCCCGCTGAGGTCCTCGCCGTCCAACGGGTCCGGTGCGCTCGCGCCAGCGGGAGGTGCCACCGCGAGGGCCGGGGCGGCTGAGGTGCTGTCAGGCTCGGTGTCATCGGGTGTGGAGGCCTCGGCGTCTGCCGTCGCCGTGGCGGAGGTGCTCGGGGCTGGCGCCGTCTCATCGGCGGCCGCCGCCGTGGTGGGCAAGGCCAGGGCTAGCACGGCGAGCAGCGCGGCTGCACGCCTCCGGCGGTCAGGCAGGGTCATAGACCCAGACTAGCCATGGCGATGGCAGCCCAGTGCGGCGGCGCGACAGCCCGGTCCTCGGCCGGCACGAGCGAGGCCCGGCCCCGCGGGTGCCGGGGCCGGGCCAACGTGACAGTGTGGGGCTGGGTCAGCTCACTGACCCTGGGCGGCGTACTTGGCCTCGACCTCGGCCTTGAGCGGGCGCCACCAGGCCTCGTTCTCGCGGTACCAGTCGATGGTGGCCTGCAGGCCGGAACGGAAGTCGGTGAAACGGGGGCTCCAGCCCAGCTCCTCGACGAGCCTGGTGTTGTCGATGGCGTAGCGCATGTCGTGGCCGGGGCGGTCGTTGACGTGGACGTAGTCGTCCTTGTCGTGGCCCATGAGCTCGAGGATGAGCTCGACGACCTCCTTGTTGCTCTTCTCACCGTCGGCACCGATGAGGTAGGTCTCACCGATCCGGCCCTTGTCGATGATGTCCCACACGGCATCGTTGTGGTCCAGGACGTGGATCCAGTCGCGCACGTTCTCGCCGGCGCCGTACAGGCGCGGCTTGACCCCGTCAATGAGGTTGGTGACCTGGCGGGGGATGAACTTCTCGATGTGCTGGTAAGGGCCGTAGTTGTTCGAGCAGTTGGAGATCGTCGCCTCGACGCCGAAGGAACGCACCCAGGCGCGCACGAGCAGGTCTGAGCCAGCCTTCGAGGAGGAGTAGGGGGAGGACGGGTTGTAGGGCGTCGTCGGCGTGAACTTGGCGGGGTCGTCGAGCTTGAGGTCGCCGTAGACCTCGTCCGTGGAGATGTGGTGGTAACGGACCTTGTGACGGCGCACGGCCTCGAGGAGGGTGAAGGTGCCCACGAGGTTGGTCTGGATGAAGGGGGAGGGGTCCAGCAGGGAGTTGTCGTTGTGGGACTCGGCCGCGAAGTGGACGACGACGTCCGCGTCCTTCACGAGCGGGTCCACCACGTCCATGTCCGCAACGTCTCCGACGACGAGCGTGACGCGGTCGGCGATATCGGCCAGGGAGGCCCGGTTGCCGGCGTAGGTGAGCTTGTCGAGCACGGTCACCTGAGCGTCCGGGTAGCGGTTGAGGGTCTGGTGGACGAAGTTGGCGCCAATGAAGCCGGCGCCGCCGGTGATGAGGACGTGCATGGACAGGCTCCGTGAGTTGGGTTCTGGCGCGCAGAGCGCCGGTGGTCTCGATCGTCATGATGCCACAGAGGGCGTAGGCCTCAGCAGGGAGGGGACTGCCATCCTCGCCGCTGCCGCGCGGTCTCCACAGTGGAAGCGGTGCGGTGCCGCGCGGCATGTGGTGCGGACAGGGGTTTCCGACGAGGGCGCAGCAGGTCTATCCTGCCACTTAGACCCCATTCGTCACAGTAGTACCACGTGTCACGCGTGACGTGTTTCCGGACCCCACTGGAAGGACGCCCATGCCGTCATCCCGAGTCCTCCGCCTCATCGCAGCCGTCTGCCTCATGGCCGTGGGCCTGGTACCCGCGTCGTTTGTCAGTGGCCCGGCCTTGGCGGCAGGAGCCTCAAGCCGGATGACGGCCGTCCAGGCTGAGGCCGCCTCTGCCGGCCCGGTCCAGGTCATCGAGCTCACGACAGCCTCCGGCCAGGCCACCGAGCTCGCCGAGGCCGGCCTCGACGAGCAGGCACAAGGGGACTCGCGTGCCCCGGCAGGCACGAGCGGCGGAACCGGCGTCGTCCCCGGCCTCGACGTCGCCCTGGCCGACGCCCTCGCTGTGCTCGCCGGCACCATCGATCCCGAGGCTGACGCCACCCTGCTCACCGAGCCGCTCGAGGTTGCCGGATTCCTCGTCGCGGGGTTCACCTGGACCGGTGCCGCGACCCTGCCTGAGGGCACGCAGATCTACCTGCGGGTGCGTGAGAACGGCGTGTGGACCGACTGGTACCTCAATGAGCCCTCCGACGCCGGGCGTGACGACCGCGACCCCGCGACTGCGGTCTCGGGCACCGACGAGTTCGTCACCGGTGGTGCCGACGCCATCCAGGTGGCTGTCATCGCCGGTCCCTCCGGCCTGCCGGCCGACCTCGCCCTGTCCCTGGTGCCGGGCGAGCCGGCGGGGGAGGAGGTCCTTCAGCGTGAGGAGATGACGGTCGTTGACGCCGAGAGGACCGGTGTCGCCGAGGAGCAGGCCCAGGCCTCGGGCGTGCCCTCTCCGGCCGCCGAGCCCGTGCAGCCGGAAGGCGCGGCTCCGGTGGACACCTCGCCCTCCGTGACCGTCCCCCACCGCAGCGCCGTCCCGGCGGGAACCTCGGCCGGAACGGGTGTGAGCCCCTCGCTGCCCGCGCTCCTGGCCGCGGCCACCACCGCCAACGGCCTTCCCGTTGCCGTCACCACCCGCGCCGAGTGGGGCGCCAACCCTGCCTACCTCGACTGGGACCCTGAATATGCCGCCGCAAGCCACGTCGTCGTCCACCACACCGCAGGGACCAACGACTACACCGAGGCCCAGGCCCCCGGCATCGTGCGGGGCATCTACTACTACCACGCCAGGACCCGGGACTGGGGGGACATTGGCTACAACTTCCTCGTTGACAAGTACGGCAACGTCTACGAGGGACGCTACGGCACGCTCAGCTCCGCCCCCGGCACGATGGTCGTGGCGGGACACGCCTACGGCGCCAACACCGGCACCATGGGCATCTCCATGATGGGCACGTACACCTCCGTCAGTCCTTCCGAGGCCCAGTTGCAGTCGGTCGGCAAGATCGCTGGCTGGTTCCTCGCCCGCGCTGGGGTCGCAGATGCGACCGCCTCCGCGCCTTTCACCATCAAGGCGACCGAGAAGTACCGGGCGGGACAGGTTGTCACCCTGCCACGAGTCCTCGCCCACCGCGACGTCGGCTACACGACCTGCCCGGGCGACGTCGGTTACTCCCTCATGGGCACGATCCGTGCGATCGCGCAGACGCAGGTCACGAACGGCTCCAGCGCCTTGACGCGGACCTGGCAGCGCTCCGGCTCCAGCTGGAAGCTTATCGAGGCGGGCAAGGCGCTGACCGGTTGGCAACGGGTGGACGGCGCCTGGTACTACCTGGGTGCCGACGGTCTCATGCGCACCGGCTGGCAGCCGGTCGATGGCAGCTGGTACTACCTGAGCAGCTCCGGCGCGATGGTCACCGGCTGGCTCCAGCAGGGCGGCTCCTGGTACTACCTGTCGGCCTCGGGGGCGATGGTCACCGGCTGGCTCCAGCAGGGCGGCTCCTGGTACTACCTGTCGGCCTCGGGGGCGATGGTCACCGGCTGGCTCCAGCAGGGCGGCTCCTGGTACTACCTGTCGGCCTCGGGGGCGATGGTCACCGGCTGGCTCCAGCAGGGCGGCTCCTGGTACTACCTGTCGGCCTCGGGGGCGATGGTCACCGGCTGGCTCCAGCAGGGCGGCTCCTGGTACTACCTGTCGGCCTCGGGGGCGATGGTCACCGGCTGGCTCCAGCAGGGCGGCTCCTGGTACTACCTCGACTCCAGCGGTGCGATGCGCACCGGCTGGCAGCAGGTGGGCGGCGTCTGGTACTACCTCGACTCCAGCGGCGCGATGGTCACCGGGGCGCGGCAGATCGACGGCACCTGGAACCTGTTCTCCGCCAGCGGCGCCTGGCAGGGGTACACGACCCTCACCCCGGTCATGGCGGCCCCCAGCGCTTCGCGGGGGACGGTCCTCCACAGGATGGTCACCGCCTACCAGGCCACCGGCCACCGCTTCCCGAGCCAGGCGCTCAGTGCAGGAGGTGCCGGCACCCTGTGGGCCTTCGCCACGCTCGTCTACGACGAGGCCACCGCGGAGGGAGTGAGCCCCGAGCTGCTCTTCGCCCAGGTCATGACCGAGACCGCCTGGCTCCAGTTCGGCGGTGACGTGAGCATCAGCCAGTTCAACTTCGGTGGGCTGGGAGCCACGGGCAACGGCAACCGGGGACTGAGTTTCCCCGACGTGCGCACCGGCCTGCGAGCCCAGGTGCAGCACCTGCGCGCCTACGCGGACCCCTCCGTGACCACGGCAAGCCTCGCACACCCCGTTGTCGACCCGCGCTTCGGCTACGTGCGCAAGGGCTCGGCGCCCTACGTCGAGCACCTGGGCATCCAGGAGAACCCTGCTGGGACCGGCTGGGCAGCGTCGAGGGGTTACGGCCTCGCCCTGGCCTCGCTCATGCAGTCGCTGGGCTGACCAGGCAGTGGGCGCGCCGGTCCTCGCGTGCTCCGTGCCGTGCCCTGGCAGGTGACCCGGGTGCGTCCGCAACCGAGCGGTGACGGCCTGGACGGCCGCCGTTGGGCGTCCCTCGGCAACCGTCGTGCCGGGGATATCCTCATCCCTACCGCGCGGCGGACCACCGTCGCAGCCGACGAGCACCGAAGGGCGTCATGGCCGGCACGCGCACGCTGATCTACCTCCACCACGACCCGGCTGGGCGCGTCGAGGACTATGTTCTCCTCGCCATCGGATCCATCCGGTCCTTCGTCGAGCGCGTGCTCGTCGTCGTCAACGGTCCCCTGTCCGACGAGGCCCGGGACAGGCTCAACGGTGTCGCCGACGACGTCCTCGTGCGCGAGAACCAGGGACTTGACGTCGGCGGGTACCACGCCGGGCTTCGCCGTCTCGGGTGGGAGACGGTCGCCTCCCTCGACGGCCTGGTGCTGGCCAACAACACGTTCTTCGCGCCAGTGGCCCCCTGGCAACCCGTCCTCGAGGCAGCCGCCACCCGGCCTGAGGCCTCCTTCTGGGGACTGAGCGAGCACGCGGAGCTGCGTCCACACCCCTTCCTGCCCAGGAAGGTCATGCCCCGGCACCTGCAGTCCCACTTCCTCGTGGTGAGGCCGAGGCTCCTGTCAGACCCCGCCTTCCGCGAGTACTGGGAGACGATGCCTGCGGTCGAGACCTACAACGACTCCGTCTCCCACCACGAGTCGCGCTTCACCGGGCACTTCAACGCCCTGGGACACTCCTCCTTCGCCGTCTTCCCCCTCGAGCGGTACCGGGGCGCCAACCCCTCGCTCGACGACGCCGCCTCCCTCCTGGCTGACGGGTGCCCGGCCCTCAAACGGCGGCTGTTCTTCCACGACCCGCTCTACCTCGACCACCGGGGACTGGCCCCCGCGGACGTCCTTGCGGACGCCGTCGGCGCCGGGTACCCCGAGGACACCCTCCTCGGCGGGCTCGTGCGGACGAGCCCGCCACGCACGCTCGTGGTCAATGCCGGCCTCACGCAGACGCTGCCCGACGCTGCGGTGTCGTGTCCATGTGCTGCCGACCCGGTTGCCGCTCACGTGCTCGTCACCCGCGCCGACGAGGCCGCTCGCGCCGTATGCCGCCTGGACGCCCTGGCTGACGTTGAGCGTGCCGTCATCGCCTGTGTCCCAGGACCGGCCCGTGCCGCTCTTGACCGGGCGCTTCTCGCGGCACCCGGTGTCGCTGCTCGTACACAGGTGGTGGACGCCTCCAGCCCGCGGCTCGGCGCGCTCGCCTCCCTCCTCCTCGATGCCCCAGACCTCCTGGAGCACCACGGGCTGCTCCTGTGCCTCGCCGTCGGCGAGGCTGTGCGCAGGCCCGACGACGACGCCGTTGCCGGCAGCGCCGCCCGCCTGGCCCAGGCGGCAGCCGTCTTCGAGGCCCATGCCTCGCTCGGTCTCCTCCTGCCTGTGCTGCCCGTGGTCGGCTCGTGCGCACACGGGCACGGCTGGGCAGGTGGTGAGCCGAGGGCTCGTGCGCTCGCCGAGCGCGCGGGCGTCCGCGTCCCGCTTGATGCCCACACGCCGCTCGCCCCTCGCGGGCGCTCCTTCCTTCTGCGCCCCAGTGCCCTCGCGCCCCTGGCCTCCCTCGCCGAGGAGCTGGGCGGGAGCGAGAACGACACCCTCACGGGCGAGGTGGTCGAGGCCCTCGTCGCTCCCGCCTGCCTCAGCACCGGCATGCACTGCCGTCAGGTGCTGGGCCCCGCGGACTCGCGTGCCTACGGCCTGCTCGAGCACCGTTACCAGGAGCTCGCCGCCCTGCTGCCCGCCTCCCCCTTCGAGCAGGTGCCCTACCTCGCCGCCCGCTCAGGGCCCCGCGCCTCGCTCAGCGCGGTCCTCCGCAGGGACCTTGAGCAACGTGCACCTGGTCTCGCGGACCGTCTCAAGCCCGTCTACCGTGCCCTAGGGGTCGGCGTCGGCCGCCTGGGCGCAGCCCTTGGCCGCGGTCGTTGATCGTGGCTGCTACGATCCCGGGATATGGGTAAGACGGTTCTCGTCACTGGTGCTGGTGGCTACATCGGGCGGCACGTCGTGCGCGCCCTTCTTGATCGTGGCCTCGACGTCACGGCTGTCGATCTGCGTCTTGACGGGGTTGACGAGCGCGCCGGCAGGCTCCAGCTCGACCTGTTCAGCGGTGATGAGGACATCTACGACCAGATGGGCCGGCCCGACGTCGTCATTCACATGGCATGGCGAGACGGTTTCAAGCACAACTCGCCCGCCCACATCGACGACCTTGCCAAGCACCACCACCTCATTGAGAACCTCTACGCGGGGGGCCTGGAGCAGCTCGCCGTCATGGGCACGATGCACGAGGTCGGATACTGGGAGGGTCCCATCACGGAGGACACCCCCTGTGCTCCCGCCTCCCTGTACGGCATCGCCAAGAACGCGCTGCGCGAGCTGGCCACGTTGTCGGCGAGGCAGCACGGCGCCGTCCTGCAGTGGATCCGCGCCTACTACATCGTCGGTGACGACAAGTTCGGCAGCTCGGTCTTCTCCAAGCTCCTCGCCGCCGCTGAGGAAGGCAAGAGGACCTTCCCCTTCACCACCGGCCAGAACAAGTACGACTTCATCTCCGTTGACGGCCTGTCCGCGCAAATCGCCGCGATCGTTGATCAGACGAGCGTCACCGGGGTCATCAACGCGTGCACCGGAACGCCGATGACCCTGGCTGAGCGTGTCGAGGCCTACATCCGTGACAATGGTCTTGACATCTCTCTCGAGTACGGGGCCTTCCCGGACCGTCCGTACGACTCCCCAGGTGTGTGGGGCGACCCCACGAAGGTGCGCGCCGTCCTCGAGGCCGACGCCCACTGACCGGGCGCCCACGCAACTGCACTGTCTGACGCTCGCCGGGCGAGCGCGAAGGGACCTGCCTCATGATCCTCGGTGACTCGCCGACGCGACTCGGCATCTTCTTCTTCTACGACGCCGACGGCGTCGTAGACAGGTACGTCGAGGTGCTGCTCGAGGACCTGCTCGACAACCTCAACGAGCTCGTCGTCGTCGTCAACGGTCACCTGACCGCCAAGAGCCATGTCCGCCTCAAGGGCCTCACCCCTCACGTCATCGTCAGGGAGAACACTGGGCTGGACGTGTGGGCCTACAAGACCGCCATGGACTCCTATGGGTGGGACCGCCTGGCTGAGTACGACGAGATCGTCCTGCTCAACTCGACGATCATGGGGCCGGTCTACCCCTTCGCCGAGATGTTCGACGACATGGCCCGGCGGGATCTCGACTTCTGGGGGCCGACCTGGTTCCACGAGAACCGGGACAGCAACTACGGCGCCAGCTCATATGGATACATCCCGCGTCATCTCCAGTCGCACTTCCACGTCTATCGACGCTCCCTCGTGACCAGCGAGGCGTTCCAGGCCTACTGGGACCAGATGCCGGAGATCGACGACTACGCCACCTCTGTCGGGTACCACGAGATCGCCTTCACCAAGCGTTTCGATGACCTCGGCTTCGTCTCCGGGGCTTACGTCGATACCGAGGACCTTGAGGGGATCACCTGCCAGCCCATCATCTTCAGCCCCAAGCGGCTCATCGCGGACAAGCGCTGCCCGATCTTCAAACGGCGTTCCTTCTTCCACGACTACGAAGATGTCCTCGCCCAGACGGTCGGCAACGCCGCCCTCGACCTCTACGAGTACCTGCGCGACGAGACGGGCTACGACACCGACCTCATCTGGGAGAACCTCCTGCGCACGGTTGAGCTCGCGGATCTCGTGAGGAACCTCCAGCTCACCTACGTGCTGCCCACGCACTCCGTTGAGGTCGAGCCCGTCGCGGCTGAGCGGATCGCCCTGGTCATGCACGTGCACTACATGGAGCTGCTCGACCAGCTCCTCGGCTACGCCGCCTCCATGCCTGCGGACGCCGACCTCATCATCACCGTCGGCTCGGCGGACAAGAAGCGCTACGTTGAGGAGGCCACCGCCAGCCTCGACCGCAAGGTCATCGTCCGGATCGTCGAGAACCGCGGCCGTGACGTCGCCGCGCTCCTCGTCGGCGCACGAGACCTCGTCGTCGGCTACGACCTCGTGTGCTTTATCCACGACAAGAAGGTCACCCAGATCCAGCCGGGCACCGTAGGGGAGGGCTTTGCCCTCAAGTGCTATGAGAACGTCCTGCCGACCAAGGACTTCGTCACCAACGTCATCGCGACCTTCGAGCGTGAGCCCCGGCTCGGACTGCTTACCCCCGCCCCGCCCAACCATGCGGACTACTTTCCGATCTACTCCTACGCCTGGGGGCCCAACCTGGAACGTACGCAGCGGCTCCTGAGGGAGGTCGGTGCCCAGGTCCCGGTGTCGGGGGAGAGGGAGGTCATCGCCCCCCTCGGCTCCACCTTCTGGTTCCGTCCCGCCGCCGTGCGCAAGATGCTTGACTTTGGCTGGGACTGGGAGGACTTCCCACCCGAGCCCCTCGCCGAGGACGGCACAATCTCCCACGCCATCGAGCGCGCCTACTGCTACGTCGCCCAGGACGCCGGCTATTTCAGTGGCTGGCTCTACTCGGACCGGTTCGCCCGCATCGAGCTGACGAATCTCAGCTTCTACACCCGTGAGCTCACCACCGCGATGGCTGCGCACTGGAAGGCCGACCGTGAGCGCGAGATGGTCCGCACCGCGCGCAGCGCCGGGACTATGCGCCAGGCCATCAAGGCGAAGATCGTTGAAGCGGTCCCCAGTGTCATCAGGCCCGCTGCGCGCCTGGCCTGGCGCTCCGTCCGACTCGCGCGAAGGATGGTCCGATGAGTCAGCCTGCCGCGGTCCGCACCACACCGGTACGTCGACGCCGCATCTTCTCCCTCGATCTCGTCCGTGCTCTCGCCACGGCGCTCATCGTCCTCACGCACTTCAACAACCCGTTCCTCACCGATGGACGCTACCTGCTGACCAACCAGCCCTTCGGCGTCTACGTCGGTGCCGTCGGCGTGTCCCTCTTCCTCATCGTCTCGGGCGCCTCCCTGTCCGTGGTGTACCAGGGGGACTTCAGCCTCAAGACGTTCTACTGGAAGCGGTTCAAGGGCATCTACCCGATGTTCTGGACCGCATGGGTCCTGGGAACCCTGTACTTCTTCATCGACATGAACGGAAGCCCGCTCAACGCGGCACCCGCGCGGTCGGTCATCTGGACCGTCCTGGGGATCGATGGCCTCGTCGCGAACTTCGGCGTCCGCACGGCTTATCTCCTGGGCGAGTGGTTCCTCGGTTTCATCATCCTCTTCTACGTCATCTTCCCGGTTCTGCTGCGGCTCATTGAGCGCTTCCCCAAGGCGACGGCCGCTGGGGTCCTCACCCTCTACGCGGTGAGTCTGTGGCTCCTGCGCGACGGGCAGATGGTGTTCCCGTCCTCGGTGGTGCTGACCGTCCGCCTGCCCGAGCTCGCCTTCGGCATCTACTTCATCCGCTACATCAAGCGCGTTCCGGCACTCGTCGTGCCCGTGGCCGCCGCCGTGCTCGTGGTCACCGGGCTGCTGCCGACACAGATTCCTGAGGACCTGGCCACGACCCTGGTCGGCATCGCCTGCTTCCTCATCCTCGTGGCCATCGCCCCGTGGGTGGAGATCGGCCCTGTGCGCGAGGCGGTCGCACTCGTGGCGAAGTACTCCTACCCGGTGTTCCTCGTGCACCACGTCATCATCTACAAGCTGTTCTTCTACTCCGGACTGGACTACGGCAGTTACGCTCCCGTCCAACTGGTCGCCATGTTCGGCGCGGTGTGCGTCCTCACCCTCGGCCTTGCCGTCGCTCTCGACAGGGTGACGTCCCGGGTCGTCGCCCTGACCACCCACGCCTTTGAAGGGCAGTGGTGGCGTCCTGCGGCACGTGTCCACCAGGTTGATCAGACGAGGGAACGGAGTCGTGATGCTGCTAGGTAGGCGCTTCGACGCGGAGGAGAGCCCCCGCCGCGTCCTCGACCTCACCCTCAGACTGACTCAGCGCTCGGTGTCCTCGGAGTTCAAAGGCACCGCCCTGGGACGTCTGTGGTCCTTCATCAACCCGCTCGCGACCGTCGCCGTCTTCGCCCTCATCTTCGGCGTCATCTTCCGCGGCAGCGTTGAGCCAGGACGGTACTCCGGTATCGACTCCTTCGCGCTGTGGATCGGGATCGGCGTCATCTGCTGGAACTTCCTGTCCGCGGGTGTCATCAACGGCATGAACGCCTTGGTGAGCAACGCCGGGCTGCTCACGAAGGTCTACTTCCCCCGGCAGGTGCTCGTGTACTCGGCGGTGGGTGCTCTTGTCGTCGACTTCCTCTTCGAGCTGGTCGTCCTCGTGGGGATCTCACTCATCGCCGGAGGGGCTAGGGTGCTGCTCATGCTGCCCGTGCTGCTCGTCGTCACCGTGCTCACGGCCATGTTCGCCACCGGGCTGGGGATGGTGCTGGCCATCGCGACCGTCTACTTCCGCGACATCAGCCACCTGTGGCAGATCTTCAACCAGGTGTGGATGTACGCCTCAGGAGTCGTCTTCTCCCTGTCCATGCTGGACCAGGTGCAGAACCAGCTCTTCGACAGGGGATGGGCATTCAACGGCAGGCCGATCCCCATCACCATGCTCTTCCGCCTCAACCCTGCGGAGACCTTCCTCGAGGCATTCCGCTCATGCCTCTACGACTTCGCAGTGCCCTCCTTGGGTGTGAGTCTTGCCTGCGTCGCCTGGGGCGTCGGGATGCTGCTTGTCGGCCGCCTCATCTTCCGGCGGTACTCCACCCGCATCGTCGAGGAGCTCTGACCATGTCACCGGCAGCGATCACCGTCTCGGACGTCTCCAAGCGCTTTCGCATCTACAAGAACCGCAACCAGTCCCTCAAGGGGGCCTTCCTGCAGCGCGGCCGCGGAACCTACGAGGACTTCTGGGCGCTGAGGGACATCGATTTCGAGATCTCCGAAGGAAAGACCTTCGGCCTGCTGGGGCACAACGGCTCGGGCAAGTCAACGCTGCTGAAGTGCATCGCGAAGATCCTCACCCCCGACGGCGGCACCATCACCGCCCGCGGACGGATGGCGGCCATGCTCGAGGTCGGATCCGGTTTCCACCCTGAGCTGTCCGGGCGGGAGAACATCTACCTCAACGGCGAGATCCTTGGCATGAGGCGCAAGGAGATCGACGCGAAGTTCGATGACATCGTCGACTTCTCCGGAGTCGGCGAGTTCATTGACCAGCCCGTCAAGAACTACTCCTCGGGCATGTACGTGCGCCTGGGCTTCTCCGTGTCGATCCACGTCGAGCCCGAGATCCTCCTCGTCGACGAGGTTCTCGCCGTGGGCGACATGCAGTTCCAGAACCGCTGCATGAGCAAGTTCGCCGAGTTCCGCGCCGACGGGCGCACCGTCGTCGTCGTCTCCCACGGGCTGGAGCAGATGCGCACCTTCTGCGACGAGGCCGCATGGCTCGACCACGGCCGCCTCCAGGGAGTCGGGGCGGCGGCCGGGCTCATCGACGCATACGCGGAGAAGGCAAACGGGGCGGCGCTGGTCGCTGGCGGCGGCACACGGTTCGGCTCCGGTGAAGCCCAGATCGACCGTGTCGAGATCCTCCGGGGCGACGGAAGACCTTGTGGGCGCTTCCTCACCGGTGACGAGATGATCATCCGCCTGCACTACCACGCCGACCAGAGGGTCAACAGGCCCGTCTTCGGGGTGTCCGTGGACACGCAGGAGGGTCTTGTCGTGTGGGGTCTGCACGGCCTGGACGCAGGTTTCCAGCCTGAGCGCATCGAACCTGGCAAGGGCAGTGTCGACGTGTACATCCCGCGCCTCATGTTGCGGCCGGAGACCTACGTGGTGTCGGCATCGATCCAGCCGCCTCACCTGGGCGGGATCATTGACGCCCTTCAGAAGTCGGTCGCCTTCGACGTGGTCCCCGGTCCCGATCAGGAGTCCGGAGGCGTCCTGGCGCTCGGCGCGTCCTTCGAGAGGCTCCTTCCCGAGCAGCCTATGGTGGAGGTCCCCAGCCGCGCCGCATCAGCGCGCACGCACTGACGACGGCCAGCGCCTTCCGCCTGCACGGTGCCGGCGCGCCCGGCGTGCCAGCGCGGAGGGAAGCGCCCGCAGCGCCTGGCCAGCGCCGGAGGCGCCGGGGCCGCGCAGACCCGAGCGCAGGGCCCGTGCGCCCGTGCGTACGAGTGCCGCAACGGCTACGCGAGCAGGCGCGTGCTCGACTGCCACGAGTACCCGGTTACGGGCATTGACCCGCACGAACATCTCCGATCCGGTCCCCGAGGATGCCGCGTGCTCGTGGTGGACGACGGCGTCGCGCACGAAGGCCACCCGGTAGCCGGCCTCGTGCAGGCGCCAGGACAGGTCCGTGTCCTCGTAGTACATGAACAGGTCCTCGCGCAGCCCTCCCAGCCGCCGCCACAGGTCAGCGCGCACCGCGCAGGCACCCCCGCACACCCCGAAGACCTCCTCAGGGGAGTCGAGCTCGTCCAGCGGCACGAGCCAGTCCCGGTCCTGCCCGTTACCTGAGGCATCGACGACGTTGCCCGTGGAGTTGACGAGCAGGACCCCCTCGCCGGCCGCAGCGGCGGCCTGCTCCACCCGTGCCCAGCGGGTGCCGTCGGCACGGGTCAGAGCCTCCTCCTGCGCGGAGGCCGGGCGCCACCGGCCCGCCAGCAGCATGAGCGCCGTTGTCGCCCCCAGGTCAGGACGTGAGCCGTCCAAGGGGCTCGTGAGGGCGTCGAGGAACCCCTCCTCGGCCACGGCGTCGTTGTTGAGCAGGACGAGGACGTCCTCGCTCATCCCTGCTGCGCCCGCATTGACCCCCGCCCCGAAACCGAGGTTCTCCGACGTCTCGACGACCTCGAGCCCCGCCTCCCGCAGGACCTCGGCCGAGCCGTCACCGGAGGCGTTGTCCACGACGATGAGCTGGTCGCCGGCCCCGAGCTGGGGCAGGACGGAGCCAGCCGCCCGTAGGGTCAGGTCTGCTCGGCGCCAGTTGACCAGGACGACCCGCGCCGTCGGGCGGCTCACCGTGTGCCCTTGGCCAGGGACGTGTAGACCGCCTCATGGGCCGATGCCGAGGCCTGCCACGTGAAGGCCGCTGCCCGCTCCAGGCCAGCGGCACGCAGCTCGTCGTGTGCGGGTCCGATGGCACGTGCCAGCTGACGGGCGATCTCCTCAGGGGAGGTCGAGTGGGCCAGGAGCCCCGCGTCAGCGCAGACCTCCTCCATGCACGTGCCCCGGCTCGTGACCACCGGGGCGCCGTAGGCCATCGCCTCGAGCACAGGCAGCCCGAAGCCCTCCCAGTGAGAGGGGAAGCAGAAGGCCCGAGCACCCGTGTAGGCGGCGGCGAGGTCCGCGTCGGACAAGCGGCCGGTGACGTGGACGCGCCCGGCGAGCTCCTCCGCGGCGCCGCGCTCCTCGGCGTCGTCCCCCCAGCCCTCCGGCCCGACCAGGACGAGCTCCAGCCCCGGGTAGTCGGCGGCAAGGGTGCGGAAGGCTCGCAGCAGCGCCACGAGGTTCTTGCGCGGCTCGCGCGTGCCCGTCCACAGGACGTACTCGCCATCAATGCCGTGGTCGGCGCGGAAAGCCGCCACCTGCTCCTCGGTGACGGCCAGGGTCCGCACGCCGTGGGGGATGACCTCGATCCGGCCGGCCTCGATGCCGGCGGCCACACAGTCGTCCGCCGTCGCCTGGGAAGGAGTGATGATGACGTCGGCCTCGGCCGTGGCGCGTTCCAGGCAACGCAGGAAGAAGGAGGTGCCCCGCCGGGTGAAGTGCTCCGGGGAGCGCAGGAAGGCGAGGTCGTGGACGGTGACGGCCAGCGGCAGGCGTGTGCCTGGGATCGCCCAGGTGGTGGCGTGGACGACCTCTGCGCCCGGGAGGACGGACTCCGCCCGCGGCAGGCGCAGACGGTTCCATGACTCGTACAGGGCCGTGCGTGGCAGGCGCGCGCCGCGCACCCGCACGGACGTCGGTAGCCCGACCTCAGCGGGGGACGGGGACGAGGCGTGGGCGGCCGTCAGACCGGCCACACGGCACCCGCGCTCACGCAGGGCACGGGCGAGCTCGATGACGTAGGTGCCTGACCCGCCTGGAACCGGCTGCCACAGCTGCTCGACGACCATGGCGACCCTCGGGCCGTGCGCCGTCCTCGTGTCACTGGTCATGGGGCGAGGATACGGGGCCGGCCGAGACCGCGGGTGTGCCGCGCTGCCGGTAACCTGAGAAGCATGAAGGTCCTGCTCGACGCCACCGCCATCCCCGCCAACCTGGGCGGTGTGGGCCGCTACGTTGACGACCTCGTGCCCGAGCTGATCGACGCCGGGGTGAGGCTGGCCATGGCCGTCCAGGAGCGCGACGTCGAGCACTTCCAGGCCAAGGTCCCCCGTGCTCTGCTCCTGCCGGTACCGCCTCGCCTGACCAACCGCGGCGCGCGCCTGGTGTGGGAGCAGACCGGCCTGCCGGCGCTCATCGACCGGATCCGTCCGGACGTCCTGCACTCACCGCACTACACCTACCCTGCGGCGCACCGGGTGCCCGTCGTCGTCACGCTGCACGACGCCACCTTCTTCTCCCACCCCCAGGCGCACACCCGCCTCAAGCGGGTCTTCTTCACGACGGCGATCCGGCGTGCGGTGCGCGGCGCGGACGCCCTCGTCGTACCCTCGGCCGCCACCCGGGACGAGACCCTTCGCTTCGTTGGTGGTGACGCCTCGAGGTTCCACGTCGCCTACCACGGGGTTGACACGCGGGTCTTCCACCCCGTGGACGACGCCGAGCGCGAGCGCGTCGCCGCCAGCCTGGGACTGGCGGGACGGCGCTACATCGGTTTCCTGGGCACCCTGGAGCCGCGCAAGAACGTCCCGAACCTCATCGAGGGCTGGGTGCGGGCCTTCCATGACGATGACGAGCCACCTGCTCTCGTCCTTGCCGGGGGCAAGGGCTGGGACGAGGGCATCGAGCCCGCGCTGGCGGCGGTGCCGTCCCACATGACGGTGCTTCGCCCCGGTTACCTGCCCCTGGAGGACCTGCCGGGCTTCCTGTCCGGCTGCGAGGTCCTGGCCTACCCCTCGGTCGCGGAGGGCTTCGGCCTGCCCGTGCTGGAGGCGATGGCCTGCGGCGCGGCGGTGCTAACCACCCGTGAGACGAGCCTGCCCGAGGTCGGCGGTGATGCGGTCGCCTACTGCGGGCTGGACGCCCAGGCCATTGCTCGCGCCCTCGTCGAGCTCGACGCCGACCCGGCCCGCCGCGCGGCCCTCGGCGACGCGGCCCAGGCGCGTGCCGTGAGCGAGCAGTTCACCTGGCGGGCCTCGGCCCGCTCGCACGTCGAGGCGTATGAGGCTGCCCTGGCTGCACGCCGGTCCTGAGCGCCGTGAGGCGCTCCACGCCAGGACCGGGGGATCGCCCCGGTAGGATCCCGTGAGGATCATGCACGGCGCGGGTGGCAGCACTGGTCACGGCCCGTCCTGGCCGGTGGTGTGGCCACGACGTCTCGACCGGGACGGACAGGCCGCTGCTTCGGAAGGGATGGGTAAGTGACGGTGGGAGCTGCAACGAGAGTCGTCGGTGCTCGAGCACCGGGTGCGCTGCGCAGCGGGGCACGGGCGCGCTGGGGTGCCTTGGCGGTGCTTTACGCGTTCGTCGCCTCGTGGCTGACGATCCGGTTTATGGCCGTTCACTCCGCCCTGTCGCCCATCGACGAGTTCACTTACGTAGACGCCGTTGACAAGGCACGTCGGGGCGTCATCGTCGTCAACGGGCTCAAGACCGACCAGTACGCGCGCCAGCTCGCCGCCTGCCGAGGCGTCGGGACGGCGCCCGAGACGGTTATCTTCCAAGGGACCTGCGGCACGCACATCTCCGACGCGCAGACCTTCGTCAACGGCTTCACCCCTGGTGATGTGCACTCACCGGTCTATTACTTCCTCACCTCGTGGATGTCGTGGCCGATTGAGAAGGCGCTCGGCGTTGAGCTCCTCACATCGGGCAGGCTCACCAGCCTGCTGTGGCTGTGGGCCGGGATGGTCGCCTGCGGAGTGCTTGTGCGTCGCGTGGGGGCGCAGTGGTCCCTGGTTGCGGCGCTGCCCTGCCTAGTGGCCGCCATGCCCGTGTTCCGAGGGACGAACGCGTACATCACCCCCGATGCCCTCAACCTCCTGGGAGGCTCCCTCATCGCCCTGGCGGCGTACCTGTACGCCCGTGGCGAGGTCGGGCCGCTGCCCTTGGTCATCCTCGGCAGTGTCCTGGGCACGGTCAAGCTCCAGAACGTCTTCGCTGTTGCCGCAGCGGCACTGTTCCTCGCCCTTTACCACGTTGTCGCCACCCGTTCGCCAGCAGGACCCGGGCTGCGAGGCGTGCCCGATCTGGCGGGACGCTCCGGGCCTGCGGCCGTGCTGCGGCTCGTCAGCGTCCTCATCGTCCCCCTGGTCTTCTCCGTCGCCTGGCTGGCGGCACGGCCTTACCTCGGCCATGACGACCCCTCACGCCCGACCCTCGACCCGGAGCCCACGGGCTCGCTCACGCAGTACCTGTACTCCTTGGACGACGCCTTGTTGGGAGTGTTCGCAGGGATCGACGGTGGTACCGGGGCGGCCGCGCCGTGGTCGGTGTTCCCCTCGTTCCTCCTGTGGGGCGTGCTCGCCGCCATCATCGCGACGGCGATGTTCGACGTCACCACGACGACGCTTCGCCGCTGCCAGGCGTGGGCTGTGCTCGTGTCCTTCGTCTGCATCGGCCCGGCGATGCAGATCATGTTCGCGGTCGTCTTCAACGCCGCCGTCATCGTGCTTCCCCGCTACATCATGGTGCTCATCCCCATGATGCTCATCCCCACCGTGGAGCGCTGCCAGGGCGTGGCCGCGAGGAGGACACTCGTGCTGCTGGCGGTGGCGAGCGTGACCTACGCGATCCTCTTCCCGCTCACCCGCTGACGCCCGGTCAGCACGAGGAAGACCAGGAACAGCGCCGTGGCCGCGCTCATCGCGATGAGGTAGGACCACGAGGCCCCCAGCAGTCCCCAGTGGGGCACGAGGATGACGACGCACACGGACATGACGACGGCTGCGCCGACGTACCCGACGAGGACGAGGCCCTGGCGACGCATCGTCGTCATGGCGTAGTACAGGATGACCGACATGGCGTTCATCGCGCCGCCTGCGACGAGCACCAGCAGCTCGGTCAGGAGGTGGGAGACATCCTTGCCGTAGACGAGCTGGAGGACTTGCGGTCCCGCGACGGCCGAGACGATCGCGACGACGATGAAGGCGAGCCCGCAGACCACCACTCCCCGCCGGATGATCGCGCGGAACCCGTGCCGGTCACCGGAGGCCCAGCTCGTGGCCATCGTCGTCAGCAGCGGGCGGAAGACCATGAGCGAGAGCAGGTTGATGACCATCGCGGGCATGAAGATGATCGCGAAGTAGCCCTGCGCCGTCGCGTCAAGGTAGTGGTCGATGGCAAAACGCGGGGCGTTGGCGAGGTACATCGAGATGAACGCGGACAGGAAGAGCGGCAAGCACGACACCAGGAGACGGCCGATGCCCCGGGCCGACCACTTCGGGCGCACGCTGAACAGGCCGCGCGCCGGCGGCAGGTAGAGCACCACCGTGGCGAGGACGGAGCACATGAGGGCCGAGGCGGCCGAGACGGCCAGACCGCCGGTGAGCGCGAGCGCGACACTGAAGACGACCGTCGTGCCCAGCGACCTGACGAAGCAGGCCCGGGCCCCCAGGTCGAGACGGCCGTTGCGCTGGAACTCGCAGACGAAGACGTCCTCAAAGGCGTCCAGCGCCCGCAGCGCGGCGACGAGGAAGACGGCCAGGGCCGTGGCACCGACCGTGGCGGTGGCCACTGCGTAGCCGGCGATGCCCAGGAGCATGAGTGCCACCGTCACGACGCGCGTGGACAGGTACGAGCCGAACGCGATGTCGTGCCTGACATCAGTGACGTGGTAGGTGCGGACCTCGTACATCCCCAGCGTCTGGAACTGCTGGCCGACGGCGAAGGCGAGGGAGAAGGTGCCCGCCGCCTCCAGGCCCGCCAGGCGTGTGACGACGAGGAGCAGGATGACGGTTGACAGCGACACCATGAGGGAGGAGGCGGTGTTCCACAGGTAGTCTCTGCCTGCCCGGTGCCCGTCGGCAGGGGCGCGGGTGTCAGACGTCATAGGATCCGAAGTCGATCTCAAGAGGTTTGTGGTTACGGCGCTCGTCCTTGGGAGGCAGCTGCATGTAGTCGCCGTAGGTGCGACGCATCATCGCGTCATAACCGGGCGCCATCTGGACCACCGCGTCCTCGAAACTGGTGTCGATCGTCGGCTGGATCTCTGACATGGTGACGACCCAGCGCTGCGGGTCACGCATCGAGAAGTCGGTGAACCGGTCGGTCGGGGTGCCCTCATGCCGTCGCGCCGCAGCGTCGAAGCGCTCCTGCAGGCGCCTGGGCGTTACCCGCAGGAGCCTGAGGGTCCAGTAGGCCAGACCGGTCGCGGTGTGGATCATGAGGCGCTTGAGCCCGTGCGTGTTGATGAGCATCGGCGTGGGCGTGCCGGTGAGGTACAGCAGCCTGCCCCACAGCCAGGTCGCGCGGCTCTGCGCGCGGAAGGCGCGCTCGTCGTCAGGGACCGTGTCCAGAGGCAGGACGTCCAGGCAGATCGGCATCCGGTACGCCGCGTCCTTGGCGAACTCCGGGACGAACAGGGTGCCGGCCAGCCCGAGCTTGGTGAACATGTAGGGGTACTCGGCGAGGGACCGGGTGTTGTCGAACCGGTACTCATCACCCATGACCGCAGGGGCCTCGTTCAGGAAGCGCTCGTAGTCGCTACGGGTCATGAGGACGTCGACGTCGTCGTCCCACGGGATGAAGCCCTGGTGCCGCACGGCCCCGATCATCGTCCCCCCGTACACGGAGTACGAGATACCCAGGGTGCGGCAGGTGCTGTCGAGGTCCTTGAGCATCTTGAGCAGCAGCACGTGAACACGAGCGAGGAGCTCGGGGTCGTCAACGGCGTCTGCAGGCATCTCAGGATCCTTCTCAAGGGGGTGGTCTGCTGAGCAATATACGCGGCGTCCTCGGCCTCGCGCCCCGGTCAGTGCGCCACCGTGCGACGCAGTCCGAGGTCGCTCCAGTCGGCGGTCGCCGCCAGTACGGTGCCGATAAGGACCACGAGGCAGCACACCACCTGCATGGGGGTGGGGACCGTTCCCTGCAGCAGGAGGGCGAAGAGCACTGCCCAGGCCGAGTAGGAGATGTTGAGCGCCATGCCGCGAGAGGCGCCGATGGTGCTGATCGCCTTGTAGTAAAAGAGGTAGGAGGCGGTGCCCGCCAGGGCGGCCAGCACCACGAGCCCGGTGGCGGGTGTCAGCGCTGCCCGTGTGGTGAAACCGAGGACCCCGGCCAGTGGCGCGACGACGAGCAGGTAGGTCAGCGCGGAGGTCGTCTGCCTGATCTGCAGGGCGGTCTCGTTGTCCACCGTGTCCTCGCGCATGCCCCAGGCGAGGATGACTGCCTCCGAGCCCCATCCGACGACGCAGGCCAGTGCTGCGAGGACGCCGACCACCGCGGAGCCGCCCTCGACGGCACCGGTTGAGCCCCAGCCGATCATGATGATGGCCCCCAGCGCCACGAGCAGAGCCAGGACCTGGCGCGGGCGCATGCGCTCGCCCAGGAGCAGGAAGGCCAGGAGCGTGCCGACCGCCGGGTAGAAGGTGGAGATGATCGCCGTGTAGCCCGGGCCGATGTTGTTGATGGCGATGAGGTAGCCGGTCATCCCCACGGGGCCGCCGAGGAGCGCCGCCCCCATGACCGCCCGGCCCGAGCGGGTGCGCAGCGCCGCCAGCGTGTCGCCCAGGCGGCGGCGGGCAGCCATGTACACGAGCAGGATGAGTGCGCACCCGAGGTCGTGGAGGAGGGCGGAGGCCAGCGGGGCCTGTGCGGCCCCCAGGAAGGGCGCCAGGAGGACGGCGATGCCGAGGATAACGGTGTCCAGGCCCCACAGGGCCCCGGAGAAGATGCCGTAGCGCATGGGTCAGTTCTCGCTCTCGTACTGGGTCAGCAGGTCATCGACGTAGTTGACGGCGTAGCGGTAGTAGATGAGCAGCCACTCGCCGACGTCGTCGCCCTCGGCCTCCTTGAGCAGGGCCCACACGTACCAGCACCAGCCGGCGAGGACGACGTAGGCCCAGAAGTGACGCTGCTCGGCAGCGGTGGGGGGCCGCTTGAAGTAGTAGGCGAGCGCGGTCCCGGCGAGCTCCTCGTCCATCTGCTCGGTGCACACGACCATCGTGCCGAAGTCGGCGGCCACGTCGGACATGCCGGCGTACTCCCAGTCGATGAGGTCGATATGACCGTCCTCGGCGACGAGGAAGTTCGGGGGGAAGAAGTCGTTGTGGCTCGGCACCTGGGGGAACCCGTCGGCGTCGGCGTGAGCCTTGAGACGCAGGACCTTGTCCCGCAGCTCGTGGTAGCCGGGCACCTGGATCGGGCCGTGGGCGGCGAGCAGGGCCTCGTAGCGCAGCCCCTCCTCAACGAAGTCGAAGGACCGGCTCATGCGCGCGCCCGCGTCGTGCAGGTGCCGGCTCAGGCTCATCGCCTTGCGCAGCTCGTCGGGGTTGGTGACGTCGAGGTTGCGCGCACCCGGCACGAAACGGGAGATCTTCCACCCCTTGTCGACGTCGCCGGCGACAAAGGTCTGGTCCACGCCGGCCTGGCGGGCCAGGGTCAGCGCCTCGAGCTCGGCACGGCGGTCCACCATCTTCTCCGTCCCGGCTCCCGGGTGCCGGTAGACGTACTCGTCGTCGCCGACGCTGAAGTGGCAGG
Organism: Actinomyces sp. W5033; assembly: GCF_051303165.1. Lineage (NCBI taxonomy): Bacteria > Bacillati > Actinomycetota > Actinomycetes > Actinomycetales > Actinomycetaceae > Actinomyces > Actinomyces sp. W5033. Next base: position 54,148 of record NZ_JBPPGD010000002.1, read on the forward strand.
ACAGGTTGGTGATGCCCTGCTTGAGCGGGTAGAAGTCGGTGACCTCGCCCGGCTCGCAGCCGAGGGTCGTGGCGATGTGCGTGAAGACCTCGGAGTCGAGGTTCTCCATGAACCCAGGGTCGAAGGCCCGGAGCTCGTCGAGCGAGTCGAACTCGTTGATGATGCCCTCGGGGTAGGGGCGCACCACCATGTCGAGCTCCTTGACGTGGTCGAGGTAGATCGACTCCCACAGCAGGGGAGCGGTCTCGGGGCGGTGGTACACCTTCTCGAGGACGTTGCGGAAGCGCGAGGAGAAGGTGCGGTCGAAGTAGACGTGCCCCAGCATGACCCAGGCGTCCGCGCCGCCGACGGTGGCACCGGTGATGCGGCCTCCGGGCCCGGTCTGGATGCACCACTCCTCGGTGGGGCCGTCCACGTGCTGCGCCGAGTAGTAGGCCTGGTACACGTAGGGCTCGAAGGGGTTGGTGGTGAAGTAGTCGTCCGAGGAGCACACGTAGGTGTTCGCGAGCCGGTCGCGCACGAGCCACAGGGAGCCGTTGTTGTTGCGGGACGCGTACTCACGGTTGACGACGAGGTCCACCCCGTAGGCGTCGCAGAGGTAGAGGAAGTACTCCTTCTTGTAGCCGACGACGACGGTGATGTCGGTGATGCCGGCGGCATGCAGCTGTGAGATCTGCCGCTCGATGAGGACCTCGCCGCGCACACGCAGGGTCCCCTTAGGGCGCTCGTAGGAGATGGGGGCGAAGCGGCTGGACAGGCCGGCAGCCATGATGACCGCGTTGTCAACCTTGTACGGGGCCAGCGCCTCGAGCCCGGCGGGGGTGAGCGATCGGCCCGTGACGAGCCCGAGGGCCTCGAGCTTGCGCACGTGGGTGTTGACCGTGCCCAGGGACAATCCGGTCGTGTGGGCGAGGCCGCGCTGGGTGAGCGGCCCGGTCGCGGTGCGCAGGGCGTTGAGGACCTGGAACTGGGGCTCGGTCAAAGTCAGTGGCATGGAGGCTCGTTCATCTCGTGTCCGGGTAATGTGTGTTCAAATGTATCTCAAGGTGACCGTCAGATGAACGAATGGGTGTCATGAGGTGTGCCACTCTGTGGCGCAGCCTGCCGAGGGTGACGCCACAGGGGCAGGTATAGTCGGCCGGGCTCACGGCGATGACAGCTCCCGTAGGTCCCGGCTGCCTGAAGGATGACGAATGCGTCCCACCATGCTCACTGACTCTGCGAAGGCGATGACGGCCGTTCTCACCGTCATCGTTGCCGCGCCGCTGCTCGGGGTCATCCTGCCGGGTACGCACGCCTACGTCTTCTGGCTCAGCGTCCTCGCGGCCGCGCTCGGCGTGGCGTGGCTGATGCTGAGGGTGCGCGAGCGCCAGGCATGGCCCCGGTGGTCGGCCGCCGCCCTGGTTCTGGTCCCGGTCGTCATCGGGACGATCGACGTCGCGCGGATCGTCGTCCTCTACCGGGGCGTCGTCCTGCCCTTCATGCGCAACGACATGGTGATGAACACCATCGAGGCCATGACGATCCACAACAACGGGTCGCTGGGAAGTGGTGCCGAGGTCAAGCCGGTCTTCCTCACGGCCGCGATCGCCTCCGTGTTCTACGGCCCGGGCACCGAGTACCCGTCGCTGCGAACGATGCTGGTCGGCAACGTCGCTGCGATGACGGTGGTGTGCGCGCTCATCAGCGTGTTCGTCGGGGCCTTCGCATACTCCTTGCTGCGCGCTGCGGCCCGGCCGGTCAGGGTCGTTGGCGTGCTGGCGGTCGGTTGGGTACCGTACACCGGCCTGGTCCTGGGGCAGGTCTCCCAGGCTGGCTACATGAACATCCCGGTCATCGTGCTCATCGTGGTTATCGCGTGGATCCTCTACCGGTACCTCACTCCGTGGCAGGCGATGGTCTGGCTCCCGCTGGTTGTCGTGGTGAGTCTCGCGGCCTGGTCTCCAGCCGCTCTCCTCCCCGCACTCCTGCTTCTCGCACGTGTTGTCAGGGCAGCCGTCGGTCTGCGGGGCGCCACGCCGAAGGTCCTGCCCACACGCGCTGAGGTCATCGCCATGGGTGCGACCTGGCTGGCCGCTGGCGGCTACACCTTCGGGATCGCCCTGCCCGCACTGCGACGGGACGGCGACTACCTGTCGGCCGGGCCCGGTGCCTTCATCCCCGTCGTCACCGACAGCCTGGTCTTCGCCGCGACCGCGCTCCTGCTTCTCATCGGGCTGTACGGAGCCCTCTCGAGATTCGGGGCCGACATGGCGCCGGTTGGAGGGCTGGCGCTCTTGGCGGTCGGCGCGTGGGCGGCAGTGGTGTACCTCCTGCTGCTGCGTGCGCCGGGCGACTATCGCTGGGGCTACTACCCGATGAAGCTCATCGTGATCTCCGTCGCGGTCATCGGCCTGCTACTCGCCATCGAGGCGATGGGGGCCGCTGTCGCCTACGGGCCGCGAGCCGCTGCTCTGCGGGGGGCGTCCTACGCGCTCGCGGTTGCCTCGCTCGCCGTCTCCGTTATCGCACCGGGTGCCTACGCGGGATGGCGGCACGTTCTCGCGCCCCTCCACGAGCCCGACGAGTGGATCGCCGCCGCCTCGCAGATCGACCACGAGGCCTACGCGGACCTCGTGCGGGTCTTCGACGAGCACAAGGGCGGGGCCGTCGTCTTCATTCGCGACAGCGAGCGCGTGAGCATCGACGCTGACCGCAACCGTTTCCTCATCCAGTTCTCCGCTCCGACCAGTTATGACGTGCGCATCAACGCCTACGCCAACTGGGATGGGAAGTACTACGACACGATCCTGTGCCCCCTGATCGATGCGTGGGACAAGGACGCCATCGTGGTCACCTCTGAGCGCAACCGTGAGTCCGTTGAGCGCGAGGTCCAGCAGTGCCGTCCGCGCCACGAGGTCACCGTCACGGTGCTGGACTAAGGGGCGTGGCGCCGTTGGGCGGCAGCCACGGACAGTGACGAGCGCCGGCGCGCTGTGAGAGAGAGGAGACGATGGGTATGGAGGCTCGGACCAGCCAACGTCCCGGACCTGGTTCGGTGAGCGCGGCGAGTGCGCCTGGACTTCAGCGGGTTCGACGTGCCGCCGTTCCTGTCCTGGTCATCGTCCTGACGCTTCTCGTCGGCATCGGCTGGTCGCTGTCATCCCCGTTGTCCTCCTCCCCGGACGACGACTACCACCTGGGCAGCATCTGGTGTCCGCGCCCCGCGCAGAGTTCCTGTGAGACCTCACAGTTGAACGGCGTGCCGGTGATCCGGGTCCCGAGGGCCGTGTCCGACACGTCCATGCACTGCTTCGTCTTCTCGGCGCAGTCCGCCGGCTGCGTCGTCGGCTATGACGACGACGACACCGTGTGGTCGACCCGCTTCGATGACGGCGACTACCCGGTGGGGTACTACCGGCTGCACCACTTCCTCGTCGGCCACGACGTCGAGCTCTCTGCCGTCCTCATGCGAGTCCTCAACGTGCTCCTGTGCGTCGCGCTCGTGGCGGTCCTCGTCCTGCTGGCGCCTCGCAAGGAGGTGCCAGCGGTGTGGCTCGTGCCGCTGCTGTCGTGGACACCGATGGGGCTGTACTTCATCGCCTCGAACAACCCGACGTCGTGGGCCGTCTCGGGCTTGTTCGCGTACTGCGCCGGGCTGTACCTGGCGACGAGGGCCAAGGGTTACCGCCGTGTCGGTCTGCTTGCAGCGGGGCTCGTCGGCGCGCTCATGTGCCTGGGGTCACGTTACGACGCCGCCTTCTACCTCTTCATCGTCGGCGTCGCGCTCCTCGTCGCCGTGCGCTGGCGGCGCGGGCTGTGGCCCGAGCTCGCTGCCGTCGTGGTCTGCGGGGTCCTGGGCCTGGTCGAGATGCTCTCCTCGGGGCGCACGGATGCCATGCCCGGCGAGGCCCCCGGCGGGATCGGTGCCGGGTTCCTGTACCGCCTCCTCGTGGGGATCGAGACAATCCCGAAGTACCTCGGGGGCTTCTGGGGCCTGCACTGGGTCCCGGGGTGGGGCGACGTCCCGCTGCATACGCGCAGTCCCTTCGTGCTTGTCATCCTTGCGGCCGGTGGCATCGTCTTCCTCGCACTGAGGTCCGGGACATGGCGTACATGGGCGCCGGCGTTGGTCCTCATCGGCTCCGCCGCCGTGCTCCCCGCGGTCTTCCACGCCGCCGGGGTCTTCATGCCGATCGAGGCGTACCAGGCGCGCTATGTCCTGCCACTGCTGGCGCCCGCGCTGCTCATGCTGCTGGTCGCTGACAAGGACGAGCCGCTCAGGCTCAGCCGGCCCCAGGCGGTGTGGACCGGGCTGTGCCTCGTGGGATGCCACGTCATCGCCCAGCACACGGTCATGATGCGCTACGTCAAGGGCGTGCCCGAGCAGTGGCCGCTCAACCTTGACGAGTCTTCCCAGTGGTGGTGGGACGTTCCCTTCGGCCCGATGACGCTCCTGGCGGTGTGCTCGTGCGCCTTCGCCGTGCTCGTCACGACCGCCCTCACCTCCGCGACCTCCGCCGGCACGTGGCGCGCGCCCGCCGGTGACCCCGTCGTCGTGGGTGAGGAGGACGCGTGAGGGCATGGTCACCGCGCCCACCTGAGCCCACGGCGCTAGCAGACGATAAACTCACGGTGCCGCGGGGTCCGCTCGCGGAGCCACAGGATGTGAGGACAACCACGAGATGACCGAGGCCCCGAAGCCGCTAGGCGTGACGACGACCCCGATCCCAGGGTTCCTGCGCATCGACCTCACCGTCCACGGCGACAACCGCGGCTGGTTCAAGGAGAACTGGCAGCGCGAGAAGATGACCGCCCTTGGTCTGCCCGACTTCAAACCGGTGCAGAACAACGTCTCCTTCAACGATGAGATCGGCGTGACCCGGGGGATCCACGCCGAGCCGTGGGACAAGTTCGTCTCCGTCGCCACCGGCAAGGTCTTCGGCGCCTGGGTGGACCTGCGCGAGGGGCCCTCCTTCGGCACGGTCTACACCACGGTCATCGACCCCTCCGTGGCCGTCTTCGTCCCCAAGGGCGTGGGCAACGCCTACCAGACGCTCGAGCCGAACACGGCCTACACCTACCTCGTCAACGACCACTGGTCTGCCGAGGCCCGCTACACCTTCCTCAACCTTGCGGACGAGACCGTCGCGGTGCCGTGGCCGATCGCGCTGGAGGAGGCGATCCTCTCCGACAAGGACCGGGCCCACCCGCGCCTGGCCGAGGTCACACCCTTCCCGGCGGCCGCGCCCGCCGGGCGGCGCGTGCTCGTCACCGGCGCCAACGGGCAGCTCGGCCGCGAGCTCATGCGGCAGCTGCCCACGGCGGGCTTCACCGCCACCGGAGTCGACCTGCCCGAGTTTGACATCGCCGACGCCGCGCAGATGGCCGCCATCGACTGGTCCCAGTACGACGTCATCATCAACGCCGCCGGCTGGACCGCCGTCGACGCCGCTGAGACCGTTGAGGGCCGTCGCGCCGCCTGGCGAGCCAACGCCACCGGTCCAGCGCTCCTCGCCCGCGCGGCCGGTGACAACAGCGTGACGCTGGTCCACGTCTCCAGTGAGTACGTCTTCGACGGAACCCAGGAGCCTCATTCCGAGGACGAGCCTCCCAGCCCGCTAGGCGTCTACGGCCAGTCCAAGGCGGGCGGTGACGCTGCCGTCACCGCCATCGCACGGCACTACCTCGTGCGCACGAGCTGGGTCGTGGGCGACGGCAGGAACTTCGTCAAGACGATGGCGGCGCTCGCCGCTCAGGGTGTCAAGCCGAGCGTGGTGGATGACCAGACCGGTCGTCTCACCTTCACCACGGACCTCGCCGCCGGCATCATCCACCTGCTGTCCAGCGACGCCGAGTACGGCACCTACAACATCTCCGGCGAGGGTCCGGTCGTCTCCTGGTGGGAGATCGCTGCGCGCGTCTATGAGCTTGTCGGTCACGACCGGGCTGAGGTCAGTCCCGTCACCACGGCTGACTACTACGTCGGTCGTGAGGACACTGCGCCCCGGCCGCTGAGGAGCAGCCTGGACCTGTCCAAGATCGAGGCCACAGGGTTCGTGCCCGGCGACTCGATGCGACGTCTTGAGGAGTACGTGCACTCCCTGGCAGCCACCGGGAAAACTCAGTGAGTGCTGCGCCCGGGCCGGACGGAGGGCGTCTCACCCGGCTCTTTGCTCCGCACGATCTAGGGAGCAGGGACAACGCCCTCAACATGCTCAGGCTGGTGCTCGCCTCGCTCGTCGTCTTCTCTCACGTCCACATCCTGTCGGGAACCGGTGACGGCGTCGTGTGGCAGGGCCAGCACGTCGGCAGCTGGGCCGTCGTCGGTTTCTTCACGATCTCCGGATTCCTTATCACCGGAGCGCGTTGCCGGTCCAACGCCGGGACCTACCTCATCAACAGGGTCACGCGGATCTTTCCCGGTTACATTCTCGTGCTCCTGTTCGTTGCGTTCGGACTGGCTCCGATCGCGCACGTCGTCGAGAACGGCACCATTGACGGCTACCTCACCACACCCGTGACGCCTATCCAGTACATCTGGGTCAACAGCCTGCTGACCATGGGCAGCTACTCGATCGGCACGACACTGACGACCTCGCCCTACGGGACCGCGTGGAACGGCTCCCTGTGGAGCCTGTACTACGAGTTCATGTGCTACATCGTCATTGGCGTCTTCATGTCGTGGCGCCTGACCCGTGAACGCGTGTGGCCGACCGTCGTCCTCTTCATCGTCTCGGTGCTGGCCCACGCCAACATCGCTCATGTCAACGTCCTCACCGGTGGCGACGGCAGCCTCGCCCTGTTCCTCTTCATGTTCCCCTACTTCATGGGAGGCGCGGTCATCTACGTCCTGAAGAACCGGGTACCCATGCGCGCATGGATCGCGCTGGTGTCCGCGGTGATCGCGTACGCGCTCATCGCGGTGTTTCCGGACTTCGGAAAACAGGCCGCCTCACCGTTCATGGCCTACCTCATTCTCTGGCTCGGTGCTGTTCTGCCCTCACCGCGCGTGATCAAGGTCCATGACATCTCCTACGGCGTGTACATTTTCCACTTCCCGGTGACGCAGCTGCTTCTCGTGTCCGTTGGCGCTCACTGGGGGTTTGCCCGGCTGCTCATCGTGGTGCTGCTGTGCACACTGGCGCTGGCCACTGCGAGCTGGCTCCTTGTGGAACGTGCCGCGATGCGCTGGTCCCGTGGGCGCTCCCCGTGGGGGGAACTGAGCCTCCACGGCGCTTGACGGACGCGTTCGGGGCGCCTCCAGTGCTCCCTGAACGGCGTCCAGTCGCGGCCCCGACAACCCGCCAGGTGGATCAGGGACGCAGGGCGTGGGCGGCCAGCATCCGCACTGCCTCGGTGTCGCGAGCCTTGAGGGCGGTGGGGATCAGTGTGAGGGCGTGTGCCCGAGACGACGAGTGCAGACGTGCCGCGCGCTCAGCCGAACGCCACCCGTTGCGCCGCATGATCGAGCGGGCGAGCGCGAAGTACTTCTGCTCGCCGTCGAACCGGCGTCCGTCAAGCAGTGCCGTGGTTGACGCCGACGCCTCGTGCCGGCGGTATGAGAAGCACGGCTGCGGGTCCAGGAGCACAGAGCCTCCCGCAGCGATGACGTCGATGACGAGGGCGAGGTCCTGGATGATGGGGAAGCCGGGACGGAACGGGTGCCGGCTGACCGTCTCGCGCCTGAACACGAGCGAGGGCCAGTAGAGCCAGTCGGCGCGCAGCAGCGACGCCGCAAGCGCCTCACCGGCCAGCAGCCGTGGTACCGAGGCACGGGGCCTGCTCAGGGCCTTGATCGTGTCGGCCAGTGGTGTGACAACCGTCCCGTCGGCGTCGATGACGCGCACCCCAGGCTGGATGATGTCCGCCTGCGGGAACAGACGGTGGAGGGTGTGGACACGAGCGACGAAGCCGGGGTCGGGGACGTCGTCGCAGCCCAGGAGCATCACGAGGTCGGCAGTCGCCCTCGAGAGGCAGAACGCGTAGTTCTCGGTGATACCCAGGTTGGTCTCGTGACGGATGTACGTCACCTTGGGGTCGTCAAGCTGCTCGAAGTACTCGGCCACCGTGGGATCCGGGTAGCAGTCGTCAACCACGGTGAGACGCCAGTCACCGCTGGTTTGCCTGCGGACCGCCTCGACGGTCTCGAACAGGTAGCTGGGCTCGCCCCAGAACGGGAGCATGATGTCGAGCATCGTGGCCTGCCTTCACAGAGCTGGTCGTGACAATGAGGGGTTTGGGGCGGCTACTCGTCGGGGTGTGCATCCGGCCCAGGAGCGGGCGTGGTGCCTGCAGGGCGCTGGTCATGGACGAGCATGTTGAGGATCGCGACGTTCTCGGCGAGGACGCGGGTCTCGTCCTCGAGCCTGCTGATCTCGAGCGACAGGTGCAGCGTCACTCCAAGCAGGAGCAGGATAGCGAGCGTGAACAGCAGGTTCGATGGCACCTGGAACCCCAGCGCGCCGGCCAACCAGCTCAGCAGCTGCGGGACGAGCGCCAGCGTGACGATGGCGACGGACACGAGCAGCCACAGCATGGCGTACTTCTCTCGCAGCTTGCGGCTGCGCAGGAGCGAGACCATGGCGACGAAGACGATTGTCGAGATCGCGACATAGATGGTCTGGATGGGCATCACTGCCCCCTTTCATCGTCGTGACGGCGCTGGACGGGGCGGCGCGTCATCGAGATACCGAGCGCGACGACGGCCCGGACCAGGTAGACCGCAGCCTTCCACGGCGGGGAGGAGGGCGTGCCCGCCTGACGGGGGCGCATGGACACACCTACCTGGCTCACCGTCAGCCCCGACCGCACCGCCATCACGAGGGAGTCGATCGTGTCCCCGAGGTACTCCGAGGGAAAGTAGTCGCAGTACTGCTGGATGGCGACGCGGTCAGCAGCCCGGAAACCGCTCGTGACATCTGTCAGACGGGTCCGGCTGATGCGCCCGACGGTGCCGGCGAGCAGGACCATCGCCCAGTGCCGGGGCCCGCGTACCGTGTACGTACCTGCCTCCGCGAAACGCGCGCCGATGGAGATGTTGGTTCGCTCGAGGCCGTCAAGCACCTTCTTGATGTCGGCGGGATCGTGCTGGCCGTCCGCGTCCACCTGGATCGCGCGGTCATAGTCAAAGCGCAGGGCGTACTTGTAGCCGGCGCGCATGGCGCCGCCAACGCCGAGGTTGTACGGCAGGTCGAGTACCTGGGCGCCCGCCTCACGGGCGACGCGGGCCGTCGAGTCCGTCGAGCCGTCGTTGACGACGAGCAGGTCGAACTCGGGCACGGCCTGGCGCAGCTCGCGGATGGTGCTGCCGATGGCCAGCTCCTCGTTCCATGCGGGCATGATGACCAGCGTGCGCGGTGCGGCGGGCTGCATAGAGCTCCTTCGGGAGGCGGTAGACGTCCACAGTCTAGGGCGGGGGAACGGCGCGTCCGCCGCCCCCTGGCCTCAGCGCCGCTCGCGCGCGAGGATGTCGAGCAGGTACTGCCCGTAGCCGGACTTGACCAGGGGCTCTGCGCGCTCGCGCAGGCCCTCGTCGTCGATGAAGCCCATGCGCCAGGCGATCTCCTCGGGGCAGCCGATGTTGAGCCCCTGACGGTGCTGGATGGTGCGGATGAAGGACGTCGCGTCCGCCAGCGAGTCGAAGGTCCCCGTGTCGAGCCAGGCGGTGCCGCGGGGCAGGACCTCGACCGTGAGGCGGCCGGCCTCGAGGTAGGTGCGGTTGACGTCCGTGATCTCGTACTCCCCGCGCGCCGAGGGCTTGAGGTTACGGGCGATCTCGACGACGTCGTTGTCGTAGAAGTACAGGCCGGGCACGGCGTAGTCGGACTTCGGGTGCGCCGGCTTCTCCTCGATGGACACCGCCCGGCGGTCCGCGTCGAACTCGACGACGCCGTAGGCGGTCGGGTCGGCCACCTGGTAGGCGTACACGACACCGCCGTCGGGGTCCGTGTGACGGCGCAGCTGGGTGCCCATGCCCGGCCCGTAGAAGATGTTGTCCCCCAGGACGAGGGCGGCGGGCTCGGAGCCGATGAAGTCGGCGCCCAGGACGAAGGCCTGGGCCAGACCGTTGGGGACCTCCTGGACCGTGTAGGACAGGTTGACGCCCAGCTGGGAGCCGTCGCCCAGCAGACGGTGAAAGCTCGCGGCGTCGTGCGGGGTCGTGATGACCAGGACGTCCTGGATCCCCGCGAGCATGAGTGTGCTCAGCGGGTAGTAGACCATCGGCTTGTCGTACACGGGCACGAGCTGCTTGGAGGTGCCCAGGGTGATCGGGTTCAGACGCGTGCCGGAGCCTCCGGCCAGGATGATGCCACGCATGGGGATAGTCTCCCTGAAGAAGCCCCCGAACGCTGGACACTGCGTGGGTGTGGCTCCCCACAGCCTGCCCCCTGCGCGCCACCCCCCGGTGCCCACCGGCGTCGGCCCCGGACCCCGCCCAGGCTACGGTTTCGCACATGGAACGCCTCGTACCCGCGCGCCAGTCCTACGACTGGGGCTCCACCACTGCCGTGCCCGCCTTCCTCGGCACCGAGCCCGACGGCGAGCCCTGGGCGGAGCTGTGGTTCGGAGCCCACCCGGCCGGGCCCACCCGCCTGGCCTCGGGGCCCACCCTCGCCTGCCTCGTTGACTCCGCCCCCGGCCGTGTCCTGGGCGAGGACGTCGTGCGCCGATTCGGCCCCCAGCTGCCCTTCCTGCTCAAGGTCATCGCCCCCGCCAAGGTCCTGTCCCTCCAGGTGCACCCCTCGCTCGCCCAGGCGGCGGAGGGCTTCGACCTGGAGAACGCCCAGGGTGTCCCCCTCGACTCCCCGGTGCGCTCCTACAAGGACTCCAACCACAAGCCCGAGATGGTCCTGGCCCTGTCCCGCTTCGAGGCCGTGGCGGGCTTCCGGGCCCCGCGCCGCGCCTGGGAGGTGCTGGCGGACCTCCAGGCCCCCCTCGCGCGCCGCATGCGCCGCACCCTGCGCCTGAACCCCACCCGCTTCGGCATCCGCCAGGCCTTCAGCGACATCGTCTCCGCCGGCACCCGCCCCACAGCCGAGGAGGTCGGTGACCTCGTCGAGGAGATCGCCGCTCGGCACGCGGCAGGGCTGTCCCCCTCGCCACGCGTGGACGCCAACGTCATGGAGATGGCCCGCTCCTTCCCCGGTGACCCGGGCATCGCCGCCGCCCTCCTGCTCAACCCGGTGACCCTCCAACCCGGCGAGGCCCTGTTCGTGCCCGCGGGCGCGGTGCACGCCTACATCAGCGGCCTGGGGGTGGAGGTCATGGCCTCCTCGGACAACGTGCTGCGCGCGGGCCTGACGCACAAGCACATCGACGTGCCGCAGATGCTCGCCTGCGTCGACTACGTCGCCGGGCCCCCGGTGCGGCCCGCGCCGGAGTACCTCTCACGCGCCACACGCGCCTACTACGCCCCTGTGGACGACTTCGAGCTGCTGGTCACCACCGTCGTTCCCGAGGACGGGCGCCTGGCCGTCGTCGGCCACGGGCCCCGCATCCTGCTGGCGACCGACGGCGAGGTGGTTGTCACCACGCCGGAGGGCAGCACGGCCCTGCGCCGCGGCGAGGCCGTGTTCGTCGGGGCGCACGAGCGCACGCTCAGCGTCGAGGGTGCCGGGACCGTGGTCCAGGCCGACGTGCCATGACCCGCTGCTGACACCCCTACTGGCGCACCCACTCCTGACGCACCCCCTCCTGGCGCACGGCCAGCGCCACCAGGTCCTCGTCGCACGTGGCACCCACCAGCACCGCCGTCGCCCCGCCCGCCCACGCGGACAGGACCCCGAGGACGCTGCTGGCCACCGCGCCGGGCCCGGTGCCGGCGCGCACGAGGACAGCCCCGGGCGCCACCGGCGCCGTGCGCCGGGCGGCGCACACCACGGCGCCGCGCTCCAGGCAGGTGCCGTCGTCGGCCATGAGCGCCGGGGCGTGCGCGGCGCGGGCCAGGGCGGGGAAGCGGTCCGGGTACGTCATGACGTCGGCGGCGCCGTCGAGCACGAGCGGCCCCAGCTCGCCGTCGTAGCGCATGGCCAGGGAGGCGCGGGGCGCGAGCACCTGCACCTCGGCGCCAGGGGACAGCCCTTCCGGCGCCGAGGCGACCGAGACCTTGGCCTCCGGCAGGCAGGCGGCCGCCCCGAGCATCGCGGTGCCTCCCGCGAGCCATGTCCCCAGGCACCAGGTGAGCGCCCTCCAGCCCACGGGCAGGGCGATGTGGACCCGGGGGCCGTCCCCGGCCTCGGCCTCCAGCAGCCCGGCGCACTTGGCCGCCCACATGCTCAGCACGTGACCGGTGAGCTCGACGCGCTCACCGGGGCAGTACCACACGAGCCAGGGCCGGTCACGGTCGCCGGGGCCGGGCAGGAGGTCCAGCAGGGGGTCGGGGGAGGAGACGTGGGCACCGCTCATGCGGGGATTCAACCAGAGCCCGCGCACACGCCCACCAGGGTCCCAGCGCCGGGTCCCAGAGCCCGTATGCTCCCTGGCGCGCGCCCGTCGTGGCGGCCGGCAGAGGACGGCTGATCACGAACGGGTGACGTGTCGTGCCTCCGCTTGACGCACCCGAGTGACACCCGTGTAACTTCTGCTAGTAACACCTGCCGGATGAAGGGACGCCACCGTGTGGAACATCCTCGGAGACGGCCCGCTCCAGCGGACCGACGAGGCCGACGACGACGCGCTCATCCTGCTCTTCGGCGGTGACAGGGCCGACGGCGGCCCCCTGGCCTGGCAGGAGCGCGCCCTGTGCGCCCAGACCGACCCCGACGCCTTCTTCCCCGAGAAGGGCGGCTCCACCCGCGAGGCCAAGCGCGTGTGCGCCGCCTGCGAGGTCCGTGAGGAGTGCCTCGAGTACGCCCTCGCGCACGACGAGCGCTTCGGCATCTGGGGCGGGCTGTCCGAGCGCGAGCGCCGCAAGCTCAAGCGCCGCGCCGTCTGACCGCGCCCTGGGCGCAGGAGCAGTGAGCAGCACGTGACACCCGCAGCGGGGACCGCCCGCACCGCCACCGACCCCGGCACGAGGGCCCTCGCCGTCATCGTCTCAGCCGGGGTCACGCCGTACCTGGGACGGACTCTTCGCGCCGTCGCCTGCCTGAGCCGCACCCCCGACGTCGTCCTCGTCGTCGATGTCGCCTCGCGGACCAACGGACTGGGCGACGGCACCCCCGTCGAGGACGCCGTGGACCTCAGCGGCCTCGACGCCGTGAGCGACGTGCGCATCGTGCGCGCCCCAGAGGCGCCCACGTTCCTCGCCGCGGTCCGCGCCGGGCTGGCCCGCTACGGCGAGCTCGTCGCCGCCGGCAACCGCCGCCGCCCCGCCGGCCGCACCAGCTCCTCCCTCACCGGCTCCGGCTCCCTGGCCGTCACCCGCTCCACCTCCAGCCTCGCCACCGGCCGCTCGCGCGCGCTCACCGACGCCCTCGGTGAGGACACCTCCCTCACCGGTCCCGAGGGCGCCCGCTCACCCATCACCCGGGCCGAGGCCGCCGCCGCGGACCACGACGAGTGGCTGTGGCTCCTCCACGACGACTCCGCCCCCGCCCCCCAGTGCCTGGCCGAGCTCCTGTCCGCTGTCGAGGGCGCCCGCTCCGTCGCCCTGGCCGGCCCCAAGCAGGTGGGATGGGAGGACCCCGGCACGCTCCTCGAGGTCGGGCTGCGCACCACCGCCTCGGCACGCCGCGCCAACGACATCCTCGAGGGCGAGGTGGACCAGGGCCAGCACGACGACCGCAGCGACGTCCTCGCCGTCGGCACCGCCGGCGCCCTCGTGTCGCGCAGCGCCTGGGAGGCGGTCAGCGCCAGCGGGGTCACCGCCGACGTCGATGCCTTCGGAGACTCGCTCGCCCTGTCGCGTTGCCTGCGCCTGCAGGGGCACCGGGTCATCGTCGTCCCGACGGCCAGGCTCAGCCACCGCCGGGCGGCCTACCTCGGGCTGCGGGGACCCGGCGCCCCCGCCCGGCCCCCGCGCCGCCCGCGCGGCCTCCCCTCGGCCCCGCCCACAGAGGAGGCCCAGCCGGACACCGACCGCTCCTTCCGCGCCCGCCGCGCTGCCCAGCTGCGCTCCTGGGCCACCGCCTCGCCCGCACCTCTGCCCCTGCTGCTCGCCTGGTTCTGCGTCCTGGCGGGCACGCGCGCCTGCTGGCGGCTGGTGGCCGGCTCCCCGGCCCTGGCCCGCGACGAGCTGGCCGCCGCCGCCCGCTGCCTGCGGGTCGCCAGGCGTGTGCGCCGGGACCGGCGCCGCCTCGCCGCCCTGACGAGTGTGCGCCGCGACGTCATTGCCCAGCTCTACGTGCCTGCCTCCGAGATCCGCGCCACCCGCCGCGACCTGCGGCGCCAGGAGCGTGAGCGCCAGGCGCGTGCCGCCGCCCCCTCCGAGCTCGAGGTCCGAGAGCTCGCCGCCCTGGCCAGGCGTCGGCGCCGTGCGCTGGGTGCCGCGCTCCTGGTCGTCACCGCCGTGGCGCTCGCGGGCACCTCCGGCGTGCTCACCACGCGCGCCGTCACCGGTGGTGCCCTCGCCGGCCTGGGCGGGTGGCAGGAGACCTGGCGGGCGGCCTGGAGCACGTGGGCGGCCTCCGGGGACGGCTACCCCTCCGGCGCCTCCCCGTTCCTCGCCGTCCTCGTCCTGCCGCTGCTCGTGGGCTCGTGGCTCGGGCTCGATGGCGGCGCCCTCATCCACCTGCTGCTCGTCCTCGCCCTGCCACTTGCGGCACTGGGCGCCTGGTCCGCGGCCGGCACCATCACCCGGCGCACGAGCCTGCGGGCCTGGGCCGCGCTCGCCTGGTCACTGGCACCCGCCCTCCTGCTCGGCGTCGGGCAGGGGCGCCTGGGACCCGTGCTCGTCCACCTCACCCTGCCGTGGGCCCTGACCGCCCTGTCGCGTGCCCTCGGCGCCGACCGGCGCGACGTCGTGCTCTCCGGGCTCGTGGGCGCCCACCACCTCTCCGAGCAGGACAGGGCCGACCTCGACCGCTTCGCCGGCCAGGGCGTGGCCTGCCCCGCTGGGCTCGCCGACGACCAGGAGCCGGGCGCTGGCAGCCCGGGCAAGGACGACGCCTCCCTGCCCGGTAGCGCAGGTGCCGCCGGCCGTGGTTCCGACCACCTCGACGCCCTCGTCGGGGCGAGCTTTGAGGACGCCTTCGACCCGACCGGGCACGAGCCTCGTCGCGGACCCGTCGACGACGACCCCGCCACCCCCGTCATCGACGACGTGCGCGGGATCATCGTCTCCGCCCGCACCGCCCACGGCGCCGCCGTGCGCGCCGCCGCGACCGAGCAGTACGGGCCCGGCTCCGCCTCGGCAGCCGCCGCGGCCGGCCTCCTGCTCAGCGTCGTCGTCGCCGTCGCCCCCTCCACGAGCCTCCTGCTGCTGCCCGGCCTCGTGCTCCTGGCGCTCCTGTCGCGGCGGGCGCGCGCCCGCGTGCTGCTCACGCTCACGCCCGTGGCCGCGACCGCCGCACCCCTCGTGTGGCGAGCCTGGGAGCAGGCGGCAGGCCTCCCGGACGGCTGGCGAGAGGCCCTGAGGTACCTGCTTACCGACGTCGGCGCTCCCCTCGCCGTCCCCGGTCCCAGCGGCGCCGCCCTGCTGCTGGGCAGCCCCGTGCGCCTGACCGCCCTCGTCGAGGCCCTGGCCGGCTCGGCCCCCCTGCCCGCCGCCTCCACGGCCCTAGGCCCCGGCGGCGCCCTCGTCAGCCTGACCGTCGTCATCGTCGCCGCCCTGCTCGCCTTCCTGCCCCTGTACGCCCTGCTCGGCGCCGTCACCCGCGGGGCGCGCGGCAGGCGCGCCCGCGCCGGCCTGCTGGTGGCCGCCGGTGGGCTCGCCCTCGCCCTGGCCGCCAGCCGCACCGTCACCGGCATCGGCACCGAGGTGGACGGAAGCGGCTCGGTCCTCACCTCCTCCTGGGCGGGCACCGGACTGAGCCTCATGACCGCCGGCCTGCTCGCCTCCGCCCTGGCCGGGGCCGACGCGGCCCGCTCCGCCCTCGTGCGCCACGCCTTCGGCTGGCGCCACAGCGTCCTCGCCGTCCTCGGCGTCGTCGCCGTCCTCGTGCCGCTGCTCATCGGCGGCTCCTGGGCCGTGGCGGCTCAGCAGGCCTCCTCGGCCGGGAGGGCCGACCTCGTCATGGCCCTGGCCCCCTCCTCCCGGCAGGTGCCCGTCATCGCCGCCGAGATCGCCTCCTCTGACACCGCGGGACGGGTCCTCGTGCTCACCTCCACCGATGAGGGCATGCGCGTGCGCCTGTGGCACGGGGACGGCACCTCCTACACCGACACCGCCCCCGACGTCCTCCTCACCCAGCTGCGCACCCGCGCTGAGGGCTGGCAGCCTCTCGGCCTGCCCCTCGCCCCCGTTGAGGATCGCGCCGGGGCCTTAGTGGCCGCCACCCTCCTCGACCCTGCCGACGCCGACCTCGCCGACGTCGTCGTGCGCGCCGTCACCGGGCAGGACGAGCATGCCGCCGACGACCTGGCGGCCCACGGTGTCGCCGTCGTCCTGCTCAGCGACAGGCACGGGGACGAGCCCACGGCCGCCGCCCGTGCCGGACTCGACGCCACCCCCGGCCTCGAGCCCCTGGCGGTGACCAGGACCGGCACCTCCTGGCGGGTGAGCCCCAGCTCCTCCACGCAGTCCTCAGCCGTGTACCTGCGCGCTGCGGACGGCCGCAGGGAGGTCATCGCCTCCGCGGCGGGAGCCGTGCGCACCCGCCTGGGCGCCGCCGAGGCCGGGCGCACCCTCGTGCTCGCCGAGCGCAAGGACCCCGCCTGGACCGCCACGCTCGACGGCGTCCCGCTCGCCCCTGCCGAGGGCGCCGGCTGGAACCAGGCCTTCACCGTCCCCGCCGGGGCCCGGGGCGAGCTCGTCGTCGAGCACGCAGCAGGCCCGGCCCGCCCCGTCCTCATGGCCGTCTGGGCGCTCACCGCGCTGGCCGCCCTGCCCGTGCGCCGCAGGAGGTACCCCGCATGAGCACCCTCCGCCACCGTCCCGGCCCGCCGTGGCGACGCGGCGCGGCCCTCGCCGCGAGCCTGGGCCTGGTCGCCACGAGCGGCGGCCTCGCCTGGTGGGGCACCGCCACCCCCACCGTTCCCGTGCTCCCGGTCCCCGCCGTCGTCCAGGCCGCTCCTGCCACCGACACCGTCTACGTCTGCCCGGCCGCCCCCGCCGACACCCTCGGGGCCGTCGCTCATGGCCTGACCACCTCCTCCACCAGCCTCACCCCCCTGGGCGGTGCCTCCGCCACCTGGGACGGGCGGCCCGTGAGCACCTCGGGCACCACCGTCCTGGACGGTGCCGACGGCGGCACCCTCGTCGTCGGGCCCCGGGGCGAGGCCGCCTCCGCCGCCGGCAGCGTCACCACCCTGACCGCCGACGGCGACCTGCGGGGGCTGACGACCGCCTCCTGCGTGCCGCCCCAGTCCGTCTCCTGGATCGTGGGTGGCTCGGCCGCCCCTGGCTCCTCCAGCGAGCTGCGCCTGACCAACCCCGGGACCACGACCGTCACCGCATCGGTCTCCCTCTACGGGCCGGTCGGAGCGGTCGTCACCACGACGGGCAGGCAGGTCGCCGTTCCGGCGGGCGAGACCGTCAGCGTCCTGCTCGAGGCCGCCGCCCCGGCACAGAGCCGGCTGGCCGTGTCCGTGGCGGCCGAGGGCGGGCCCCTCGTCCCTGTCCTCGTCACCGAGTCCCTTGACGGCGAGACCGCTGCCGGTGTGGACGTCCTGACCTCCGGTGCCGCCCCCGCCACGGACCTCACCGTCCCGGGCGTGGAGCTGGTCCTTCCCGCCGACCAGGGGCAGGCGCCCGACAAGGTCACCGGCGCGACCTCCTCCGACGCCCCCGTCCTGCGCATCGTCAACCCCGGTGAGAGCACTGCCACCGTCTCCGTCAGCACACTCGGCGCCGACGGCGAGGAGCCCCTGCGCGGTGCCACGGCCCTGGTCATCGACCCCGGGGCGGTCTTCGACGTCGCCCTCACGGGGCTGGCGCCCGGCTCCTACGGGGTGAGGATGCGCTCCGACGCACCGGTGACCGGTGCCGTGCGGCTCGTGCGCAGCGCGGGCGAGCAGCCCGCCCGCTCGGGATCCCTGACCCACGACGTCGCCTGGGTCCAGGCGCAGACCGGTGCCGCGACGCGCTCTGGAGCCCTCGCCCTGCCCCAGGGGCCGGCGCTGACGAGCCTGCTCGTGCTGACCAACACCGCCTTAGAGCCCGCCACCGTCTCCCTCACCGCCGCTGACGGGACCCTCCTGCGCACCGTGAGGGTCCCGGCCTCCTCAACCATGCCGGTGCCCGTGACCGAGCTCGAGGAGCAGGCGGGATCCCTGGACGTCATCGTGCTGAGCGCCGCGGCCGGCACCGAGGTCGTCAGCGCCCTCGTGACCTCCACCGAGGTCGAGGGTGAGGCGGCGGGCACGCTCATTGGGGTGCTCAGTCCGGTGAGCGAGGCCTCCAGCGCCTCCGCCCGGCAGCTGCTGCTGCGTTGAGCGTCCCGCGCCGGCCGGCGCGGGCAGGACGGCGCCGCGCGGCGGCCTCAGCGGGGCAGCGGGCCCGGCCCTAGTACAGCCCCGGGTCGATCTCCTCAGGACGGCGCCCCAGCATGAGGGCGACCTGCTCGACGACGACCCGGTGCACGAGCTCGGCCAGCTCCTCCTCGCCGTCGGCCCTGGAGACCACCGGCCTGCGGTAGATGACCACCCGGGCCGCGAGCCCGGCGCGCGGCTCAGCCTCGAAGCCGCGACCGAGGACGATCCCCGGCTCCCAGGGGGCCGGGTCCGAGGGAGGGACCTCCTCGACCGCGAACTGGATCGCCTTGACCTGCGGCACCCGGTGGGCGAGCGCGTCCGCCGTGGAGCCCACCAGCTCGTCGAAGTGCTCGGCGCGGGTGCGCCAGGCCGGCAGGTGCGGGGGCAGCAGCGGGCCCCTCAGCCCGCGCCCGTGGCGGTCACGACGGCGCGCGGGTCCCGGCACCGGTGCGCCGGAGCGTCTCGAGGGGGAGAAGAAGGTCACCGGCCCAGCCTACGCAGGAGCGGGTGGCGCTCCCGGCAGCACGGTCCGCGAGCGGTACCCTGCCCGGGTGAGAGGAGTCCGACGCTGCCGCCGACCCGGGTGCGAGAACCCGGCAGTCGCCACCCTCACGAGCGTGTACGCGGACTCCACGATCGTCATCGGCCCCCTGGCCACCGAGCGGCAGCCGGAGGCCTACGACCTGTGCGCCAGGCACGTGGAGTCCTTCACCGCGCCGCGCGGCTGGCAGGTCATCCGCCTGGCGACGAGCTTCGAGCCGGCCCCGCCCAGCGACGACGACCTCACGGCCCTGGCCGAGGCCGTCCGCGATGCCTCGCGCAGCCCGAGGCCGCGGCCCCAGCCCGCTGAGCGCGCCGGACGCCCCAGTGGCATCGTGCCGGCCTCCCTCACGGGCGCCGGGCCGATTCCACCGACCCTGCCCGACCACCTCGCCGGGCTCGGCGACGGTGAGATCCTCAGACGCGGGCACCTGCGGGTGCTGCGTGGTGACAAGGAGGACTGAGATGCCCCAGCACCGCCAGACGGGTGGCCCCCAGGGCGCCCACCGCACCCTCGCCCCTGCCTTGCGCGACCTGCTGCGCTGCCCCGTCACGGGCGAGGAGCTCCTCGACGCCGTCGGCCCGGACGGCCAGCGACTGCTGCTGTCGCCCGGGGCAGGCCTGGCCTACCCGGTGCGTGGCGGCGTGCCCGTCCTGCTCGCCCACGAGGCCACACCCCTGCACACGGGCACCCCTGACTGACGGGCACCCGGCCTGCGCGAGGGGTCAGTGCCGCTGCGCGCCGACGCCGTAGGGCATCCGGTCCAGGGCTCGCACGCTGCGCTCCTGCACCCGGCGGTCCTCAAGGGACAGGGCGAGCTCGCGGTCACGGCGCTCGCACAGCACCGCCGCCAGGAAGCGCTCGGGGTGGGTGCCCTGCGGAGGCCCGGGCGCCACGAGGGGCCGGACCTGCTGCGCCAGCTGTGATCCGAGGCGCGCCCGGGGGGCCGGCTGCATCGACGAGGCGCGTTGCAGGAAGGTCCGTGACGCCAGCGCCAGGCCGGCCGGCAGGGACCGGATGTCCGCCTCCCGGGCCCACTGGGCCAGCTCCGGCGGCATGAGCAGCGGTGGGGCGTCCACCCACCCCGCCCGCTCGTTGACGACGTAGGTGCCCGCCAGGAGGTCCCCCAGCCGCTTGCCCCGGCGCGTGAAGACGCACGCCCCCAGCGCCAGCACAGCCCCCGTGCCCCAGATCTCGACGACGCCCACCAGTACCCGCACGAGGCTGTGGCGCAGGCGGACCGCGCCGCCGTCGTCACGCACCACACGGCAGCCGGTCACCAGCCGGCCGGCGCTGCGCCCGCGAGAGCCGACCTCCACGGCCAGCGGCACCACCACCTGCCACAGCACGAGCAGGAGGGCCAGCTGCGTCATCGAGGAGGCGTCACTCGACGACGCCGAGGCCCCGGGGCCCAGCATCGCCCAGGTGACGACAGACATCAGCAGGCCGAGGCCGTAGAGCGCGTAGTCGATGGCGGCGCCCAGCAGGCGCACGCCCACCGTCGCCGGGAGGATATCGACGACGACGGCCTCGCCGGTGACGAGCCTGTCCGGCGTCATCATCCGCTCGGACGAGGAGGGGTAGGCGCTCACCATGTCAGACTCCCTGTGTGGATATCGATGCCTTCAGTGCCGCGCACCGCGACCAGTGGGACCGGCTCGACGAGCTCACCCGCAGCCGCAGGCTCACCGGGACCCAGGCCGATGAGCTCGTCACCCTCTACCGGAGCGCTGCCCGGGACCTGTCGCGCGTGCGCACCCAGGCGCCGGACCCGCAGGTGCTCGCCGAGCTGTCGCGGCTCGTGGTCTCCGCCCGCGCCCGGCTGACCGGCACCCGGCAGGCGCGTGCCTCGGACCTGCGCCGCTTCCTGGCCCAGACGGTGCCCGCGGCCCTGTACCGCCTGCGCTGGTGGACCCTCGGCGTCACCCTGGCCGAGCTCGCCGTCATCGTCGTCGTGGCCACCTGGACACTGAGCAGCCCCCAGGCCATGAGTGCCCTGGGCAGCCCCAGCGAGCTGCGGACCTACGCCACCAACGCCTTCGAGTCCTACTACTCCACCTACGACCCCAGCGACTTCGCCAGCATGGTGTGGACCAACAACGCACGCATCGCGGCGCTGTGCGTCGCCGGCGGCATCACTGGGGTCCTTCCCGTCTACGTGCTGGGGGCCAACGCCGTCGCCCTGGGTCAGTCGGCCGCGATCATGGCCGACCACGGGCAGCTGGGGCTGTTCCTGGCCCTCATCAGCCCCCACGGCCTGCTCGAGCTCAGCTGTGCGCTCATCGCCGGGGCCGCCGGCCTCAGGCTCTTCTGGACCATGCTCGTGCCCGGCCCGCGGCCCAGGGCGGTCGCCCTGGCCGCTGAGGGCCGGGCGCTGGTCTGCGTCGCCGTCGGCATGACCGGGGCCCTGGCGGTCGCGGGCCTCATCGAGGCCTTCGTCACCCCGGCGCCGTTGCCCTGGCTCCTCAAGATCACCGTGGGCGTGCTCGCCCTCGTGGTCCTGTGGGCCTACACGCTCGTCGTCGGCGGGCGCGCCGTGCGCGCCGGCGCCACGGGCGATCTCGACGAGGACGAGGCCGGTGCTGTCGCGGTGACAGCCGGCTGAGCCGAGACAGGCCGCCGGGGCCCGCAGCCCCGGGGCCCGCAGCCCCGGGGCGCGCAGGGCCAGGGGCCGCGCCGCTGTGCCCGTGCCCCCGCCCGTCGGTGCCGGGTGCGGCCTGAGCCGCCTGGTCACAGCCGCCCCGCCCGCTTGAGGTCCAGGTAGGTGTCCGCGACCCGTGGCGCCAGCAGCTCCGGAACGGCCTCCACGACCTCAACGCCCGCCCGCCGCAGCAGCTGGCGCACCCCGGCCAGCTCGATCAGGTCGCGCTCGGCCGCCGCCGCCGTGTAGACGCTGCCCGCCTCGGTGCGCTCACGTCGCAGGGACTCGAGGTCGGGGTCCGTCACCGAGGCGAGCACCACGGTGTGCTCACGCGCCAGGGCGGTGAGCGCGCGCGTCATCACGGCGTCCGCCGAGGACCCGTCCAGCCCCGTGAGGACGATGACGAGCGCCCGCTGGCTCAGGCGCTGTGAGACCGTCCGCCCCACCAGGGCCCAGTCGGTCTGCGTCACGGAGGCCTCCAC
Source organism: Actinomyces sp. W5033 (assembly GCF_051303165.1). Taxonomy (NCBI): domain Bacteria; kingdom Bacillati; phylum Actinomycetota; class Actinomycetes; order Actinomycetales; family Actinomycetaceae; genus Actinomyces; species Actinomyces sp. W5033. The sequence goes on from NZ_JBPPGD010000002.1 coordinate 76,307, forward strand.
CGGGGCCAGCGCGTCCGCCAGGGCGCTGCTGAGCCCGGGCCCGGCGACGCCGCTGACCTGCGCACGCAGGCGCTCATCGACGGCGACGGCGTCCACCCGGTCCCCGGCGTGTGAGGCGAGCGCGGCCAGCAGCAGGGCGGCCTCGACCTCGGTGTCCAGCCGCGGTGCGCCTCCCACCCGGGCCGCGGACATCCTGCCGGTGTCCACCACGAGCAGCACGCGCCGGTCCCTCTCGGGCCGCCACGTGCGCACGACGACGTCGCCGCGCCGGGCCGTCGAGCGCCAGTCGATGGAGCGCACGTCGTCACCGACGACGTACTCGCGCAGCGAGTCGAACTCGGTGCCCGCGCCCCGGACCATGACGGCGCTGCGCCCGTCCATCTCACGCAGGCGGGCCAGGCGGCTGGGCAGGTGACGGCGCGAGGAGAAGGGGGGCAGGACCCGCAGGCGCGCGGGCACCGACACGCTCAGCTGGCGCCCGGCCAGGCCCAGGGGGCCGCTCGAGCGGACGGTGACGAGGTCGGCCACGCGGTCCCCACGACGGGTGGGGCACAGCACCGTCCGGGTGCGCCTGCGCTGTCCAGGGAGCAGCGTGAGCGTGGAGCGCTCGCCGTGGGCGCCCGCGGACGGAGGCCACGCGTCGCGCAGGAGCAGCCTCATCGTGCGTGAGGAGGCCGAGGTCACGGACAGCTGCGTCGTCGTCGTCTCACCCAGACGGACGGCGCGCGGGGTCCTGCGCTCCAGGTGCAGCCGCCGGGGGGAGGCAGCGGCCAGGACGTCCACAGCGACCAGGAGCGCGACCACGGCGCTCCAGACGAGGACCGTCAGGGGCTTCGGGACGATGAGGACGAGGAGGAGGCCGACGCCGGTCAGCCAGGCGCTGCGGGGGGCGAGGTACACCGGGTCTCCTTCCGGGCTCGTGAGAGGTGGTCGTGGCGGCGGTACGCGTCGCGCTGGCCGGCTGGGGTGCCAGGGCGGTCCCGGCTCAGCGGGGCACCGGCACCGATCGCAGGACGCCCGAGATGACGGCCTCGGTGGTCACGCCCTCCATCTGCGCCTCGGCGCGCAGGGCAAGACGGTGGCGCAGGGCCGGCACAGCCAGGGCCTTGACGTCGTCGGGGGTGACGAAGGAGCGGCCGGCGAGCCAGGCCCAGGCGCGGGCCGCCGCCAGCAGGGCGGTGGCGCCACGGGGCGAGACACCCAGGGACACGCTCGGGTGGGTGCGGGTGGCTCGCGCGAGGTCAACGACGTAGGCCAGCAGCTCCGGTGACGCCCCCACGGTCCTGACCTCCTCGCGGGCACAGGCCAGGTCCCCGGCGTCGGCCACCGCGGTGAGCCCCGCGCCAGCCAGGTCCCGGGGGCTGAACCCGGCGGCGTGACGGGTGAGGACCTCGATCTCCTGGCCGCGCTCAGGAAGGGGCAGGACGAGCTTGAGCAGGAAGCGGTCGAGCTGGGCCTCGGGAAGCGGGTAGGTACCCTCGTACTCCACGGGGTTCTGGGTGGCGATGACCATGAAAGGCGAGGGCAGCCGGCGCGCGAGGCCGTCGACGGAGACCTGGTGCTCCTCCATCGCCTCCAGCAGGGCGGCCTGGGTCTTGGGAGGCGTGCGGTTGATCTCGTCAGCCAGCAGGAGGTTGGTGAAGACGGGGCCCTCGCGGAAGGAGAACTCGGTGGTGCGGGCGTCGTAGACAAGGGAGCCGGTGACGTCACCGGGCATGAGGTCCGGGGTGAACTGCACGCGCTTGGTGTCCACGTTCAGAGCCTGTGCCAGCGAGCGCACGAGCAGGGTCTTGGCCACTCCGGGCACACCCTCGACAAGGACGTGCCCGCCCACGAGCATCGCGATGACGAGGCCGGTGACGGCGGCGTCCTGGCCGACGACGGCCTTGGTGACCTCGCCGCGCACGGCGACGAGCCGCTCACGGGGGTCGCGTGCGGGGGTGGGGGTCTCGGTGGTGCTCATCGTGAGGTGACCTCGCTCTCGAGTCGGTCGAGCCGGACGGCCAGGTCCACCAGGGACTGGTCGTCGGAGGGGACGGAGCCGTACAGGAGCTCCTGGACGGCAGGGGCGGGCTGGCCGGTGGCGTGCGTGAGCGCCTCGACAAGGAGGGCGCCGTCGGCCGCGGGGGACAAGCCCAGGCGATGGCCCAGGCGCCGGGCGGTGCCCGCGCGCAGGGCGGTGGCCGCCCGCTGACGGTCGCCGGCGCGGCGGTACAGGCGCCCACGCCCCCGGGTCGTCTCGGTGGCGCGCACGAGGACAGGAAGGTCCTCCGGGACGAGGCGGCCCGTGCGCCGGCCCTCAACAACGGCCAGGACGGCGACGACGATGAGGGCCTGGAGGGCGAACGGTGCCGCCCACGGGGGCAGGACGGGGCTGTCCCACACGGAGTCGGTGGCCCTCAGCCGGGCGCCGTCCACCCACAGCAGCTGCTCGTGGTGGCCCAGGGCGCGTATGGCCAGGGCGGCGTGGCCGGCGGTGGCGATGCGGCCGTTGGTGAGCAGGCTCGCGTCAGCCACAAGGCGCAGGGTGGTGCCGTCGGCACGCCCGATGACCGTGTAGGCGTGCTCGGGGCGGCCTGCGGAGACGGGGAAGCAGCTGATGGCACCAGTGCCCTCGGCGAGGACGAGCGTGCCCCGGGTCCCGTCGATGCTGCCGGCCGCCGCTGCGTCCGGGTCGGTGCACCTGGCCTCCAGCAGCGTGCCCTCGGGGACGCTGGCTCCTGAGGGCCGCGGTGCCTCGCCCGTGCCGTCGAGCAGGCCGGACAGGTCCTGGAAGAGGGTGCCGACCACGGTGACGTCGACGCCCAGTAAGGCCAGTGTGCGGCGCTGCTCCTCGCTGAGGCGGGAGGCGTTGAGCAGCGCGATGGTCGTGCCCGGACCCGCACGCCTGACGACCTGCGTCATGGTGGTGGGGGTGGCGGTGACCACGCCCTCGTCGCGCAGGAGCGCGGCCAGGGCCATGGTGCCGTTGGCGCCGGGGTTGTCAGGGGCGTAGGGCGTGGTGGACGGGCGGGGGGAGGCCAGCAGGCTCGTGATGACGGCGACGACGGCCAGGAGCGCCAGGGACAGTGCCACAGGCCGCCAGGAGCGCAGCCGCTGCGCCCATGAGGGGGCCTCGGCGGGGGCGCTCACACACCCACCCCCTCAGTGCCCGGCACGGCCTGAGTTGCCAGCCTCTGTGGCGTGGCTGAGGCGACACGCTCGGCCAGCAGGCGCATCCACTCGTTCTGCTCGCTGGTGGGCACCACGTGCCCGTACCTGACGGCGTCGAACAGGAGGGCGGCCTGGTGGAGGCTGGCGTGCAGCCCCTGGACGTCCAGCAGGGCCTGGGCGGCGAGGGCACCGGCCTCCTGCGCGGTCATACCGGGGTAGTCCTCGATGAGGGCGCGCTCGTCCAGGGAGCGGATGATGGCGCGGAAGCGTTCGACGACGGCGGTGGCCCAGTCCTGCTGGGCGGCGGCGTCGTCGGCGTTGCGGGTCAGGGCCTGCGAGTCACGCTCGTCGTCCTCGAACAGGGGCCTGCTGCCCGTGCGGGACCTCCAATGGAGCGCCACGTGCCTGAGCAGCAGGAGCAGGAGGGCCAGGAGGACGGCGACGGCTACGACGACGATGAGGGCGGACAGCCAGGGCGCCGCCCCGGGGACCGCCCGGGAGGGGTCGATGTGGTCCTGGAGCCACTGCCACAGCCACCCCCACAGGCTGTGGCGCTCCTGGTAGACCGGCTGGGCGAGCTCATGCTGGGCCGCCTGCCGCGCCTCCTCGGCGTCGGGGGTGGCGGGCACGTCCCGACCCAGGAGCGCCAGGAGGGCGACAGGCGTGAGCACGGGCGGCCGGCCTGGGTCACAGGGCGCCGACGGCCTGGCGGAGCTCGACGTCGAGCCCCTCCTGGCGCATGCGCAGGTCGATGTAGACCAGGGCGGTGACCGAGGCGGAGAAGGGCAGGACGAGCGCGTCCAGCACAGAGCCGATGAAGACGGAGACGGCGCCGACGGTGGGCAGCGCCCCACCGGAGGTGAGGGCCGCTGTCAGGCCCACCAGCGTGCCGGTGACGCCGGACAGGATCCCGGTGGCGGCCACCGTGATGATGGTGGCGAGCAGGAGGGTGCCGAGCACCTTCCAGAAGTAGCCGCGGGTCAGGGCCCAGGAGCGCCTGATGGCCTCGATGACGCCGATGTTCTCCAGGATGAGGGCCGCGGAGGCCAGGGACAGGCGCACGCCCAGGAAGGCGCTCAGGAGCATCCCGACGACGGCGAGGATGATGAAACCGGTGGCGGCAGCCAGCGCGGTGGAGGCGGAGGAGCTGGAGCTGACGAGCAGCGGCACGAGCACGACCAGCGACAGGACGGCGACGACGGCCGTGGCTGCGCCGACGATGAGGTTGACGAGGATGACCTGGCCGATGAGGGCCCACACCCGCCCCTTCGTGCGCTGCCACACCTCACCGGGGCTGGCCACGCGGCCGAGCACCGAGCGCGAGACGGCGACGATGAGCAGCCCCGTGAGGATGGCGGAGGCGAGGGAGGTCAGCACCATCGTCGGCACGTAGGAGACGACGGAGCCCAGGCTGGTGAGCACGAGCCCGATGGCCTGGTCGCTGCTGAGGTCGGCCTGCTGCGCGGTGGACTCCATGGCGGAGTACAGGCTCTGCGAGGTCAGGAGGGTGTGGAGCGCCGACAGCAGGCCGATGACCGCCATGACCACGATCGCGGGGACGAACATCGCCCTGGGGTTGGCGCGCAGGGACTCGAAGGCGCCGCCGATGATCTCGGTGGTGCTCAGGGGCCGCAGCGGGATGATGCCGGGCCTGGGGGCGACGACGAAGGTGGGCGGTGCCTGGGGTGTGGTGCCCGGCAACGAGGGGTAGCCCGGGCCGGCGGGGGCCTGAGTGAAGGCACCGGGGCCCTGCTGGGCCCAGGCAGCGTCAGGCGGCGCGGGCTGGCCGGCAGCCGGTGTGGCATAGGCGCCGTAACGCGGCTCAGCGGGGCGGACGCTCGGGTCCTCGGAGCCGGAGGGGGACTGCCAGGGGGTGTCACTGCTCATGGCGTCATGCTGGCACGCCGTCCTCGCAGGGGGCATCCGCCTCAAGGAGGAGCGGGGCGGGCGGGGCCTCGTCACCGCGCAGGAGCACGTGGGACGGCGCCCGCTACTGGGCGGTGCGGCCGTGTGTCACGATAGTGGCTATGAGTGAGGTCATCCTGGTCATCGAGGACGACACCGCTGTGACCGACCTGATCAGCCGGGTCCTCAAGCGCGAGGGCTACACACCGATCACCTGCGCCGACCGCGAGCGTGTCCTGGAGGCCTTGCGAGCCGTGAGGCCGGACCTCGTCCTGCTCGACGTCGGGCTGCCCGGGGCCGACGGGCTGGAGGTGTGCCGCCGCCTGCGCCGAGAGTCGGACGTCCCCGTCATCATGCTCTCGGGCCGGGCTGGTACCGGTGACGTCGTCGCGGGCCTGGAGGCGGGGGCCGACGACTACATGACCAAGCCCTTCAAGCCGACGGAGCTGGTCGCCCGGATCCGGGCGCGTCTGCGCCGCCACCGCGCCGCCTGCGCCGAGCACGTGCGTGTGGGCGACCTCGACATCGACGTCGTCGGCCACGAGGTGCGCCGTGACGACGTCCCCATCACCCTCACGCCCCTTGAGTTCTCCCTGCTCGTGACCCTGGCGCGCTCGCCCTGGAAGGTCTTCACCCGCGACGAGCTCCTCGAGCAGGTCTGGGGCTACCAGCACGCGGTGGACACCCGCCTGGTCAACGTCCACGTCCAGCGCCTGCGTACCAAGATCGAGCGCGACCCGGAGCACCCCGCGATCGTGCTCACGGTGCGTGGCGTCGGCTACCGGGCCGGCGGGGAGCACTGAGGCGGGGACGGCGGGGGACACTGAGAGCAGGCACAGACGGCCGCGCGCGACGTGCCCCGTGCCCCGCGCCTGGCGGGCGGGGCACGGGGCACGGGGCGCGGTGGTCAACCCCCCGGTGCTCAGGGGGTGCGCAGCGGGCCGGGCGTCACATGACCTGGGCGTCGAGGCGGATGACGCCGTAGGTCCAGCCGTGGCGGTGGTAGACCGCGCAGGGCTGCTTCGTTGACTTCTCGATGAAGAGGTAGAACGGGTGGCCCACGAGCTCCATCTGGTAGAGAGCCTCGTCCACGGTCATCGGCACGGCCTCGTGCAGCTTCTGGCGCACGATCACCGGGGAGTCGCCGAGCTGGGACTCGACGGCGACACCGTGCTGGGTGGGCGCCGAGGGGGAGTCCTCGATGGGGGCGTCGCCGGTGTCGGGCAGGACCACCTCCTCCTCGACGACCGCCTCCACCGGCTCGTTGGCCTCCACGCTGTAGCGGCGGTGGTTCTTCATGCGGTCACGTGCCCGGCGCAGGCGCTCGGTGAGCTTGCCCATGGCGATGTCGAAGGCGGCGAAGCGGTCGGAGGAGGAGGCCTCAGCCCGGATGACCGGGCCCTTGGAGACCACGGTGATCTCGACGCGCTCGGCGGTGTCCGCCTGGCGCGGGTTGCGCTCGTGGGTCACCTCGACCTCGACGCGCTGGACACGGGGGTCGAACTGCTCGACCTTGGTGGCCTTCTCCTCGACGTAGTCACGCAGACGCGAGCTGATCTCAGCGTTACGGCCGACGACGGTGATGTCCATGGTGGAACCTCTCTCTAGGCTCAGGTCGGCCCGGGGGGGCCGGGCTGGAATCCACCCACCGCACCTCACGGCGGGCTCTGGCGGGTCAGTGACCACCTCCGTCCGTCCGGGGCCTGGGGCCGCGCTGGCGGGGGGATCGTCGTTGAGGCCCCCGCACCGTGTGTGCTGTGACACACAAGTTACACCATCGTGGCGACGGTGGTGGGCACTGTGGGGACCGCGTCAGCCGAGGGCGAGACCGGGGGCGGAGCGGCGGCGACGGCGAGGGCGCCGAGCACCTGGGCGCCTGCCGCGCGCAGTGCCCGAGCACAGGCCCCCAGAGTCGTCCCGGTCGTCACGACGTCGTCCACAAGGAGCACGGCCCAGCCGGCCACGGGCGCCAGCACCAGCGGAGCGGCGGCACGGTTCAGGCGCCTGCCGCGCGAGGACAGGCCCGCCTGGTGGCTGCGCCCGCCGCGCCGGCGCAGCACGTCGGCCGAGGCCACCAGGGCGACCGGCTCGGCCGGAGCCTCTCCCGGGCCCCGGCCGAGGCCCCGGGCGACACCCTGGGCGACGGCGTCAGCGAGATCGGCTGCCACCAGCCGTCCCCGCAGCCGCCGTGCCCGTCCCGAGGGCGCCGGCACGACGAGCAGCCCCCGGCACCCCGACAGCGTCCTGCGCTCCTGCGGGCCCAGGCCCGTGGCCCAGGCGCTGCCCGCCCTGCGACCGGCCCGAGCCATCACCGGGCGCAGGTCCTCGCGCGCGCCGTTCTTCCACGCCAGGACCAGGGCCCGCGCCGGGCCGGCGTACGGGCTCAGCGCGTGAGCCTCAAGGTCCTGGGCGCCGTCGAGGTGCCCCACACGGAACGGGGGGCCGCACAGCAGGGCCAGGCACTGCGGGCACAGGACGGTCTCCCAGCGCCCGCAGCCGGCGCAGCGCGGTGGCAGGAGCGCCGAGCCCAGCAGGCGCAGGAAGGACGGGGAGGCCGCGGGCGACGACGATGGGGCTGGGGGCAGGGTGCAGGCGGGCACAGTGCCCAGGGTGCCCGATGCCCTCCGCTCGCCCCGCCCGGGCGCCAGGGCCTGTGGACAGCAGCCGACGGCGAGGACGCACCGGTGGCCTGTGGAGCCCGGCGCCGGACGCTCGCAGCCCTGGTGGCAGGCGCGGGGGAGACTGGCAGGCTCACGCTGAGCGCGTAAACGACCCTCGGCCGCCTCAGGCGGCCCCGCCCGCTGGTGCTGCCCGCTCACGGCGCCGCATACGATGGGCACGTCTGTGCCCGGGGACCACGTACCGCCGGGCGAGGGGCCCACCCGGCGGCACCGTCCGCCCGGTGGCGGGCCCACCGTCGAACAGGGGAGAAACCAGCGTGTCGATCATCGACCGGATCCTTCGCATCGGGGAGGGCCGCACCCTCAAGCGCCTGGAGGCCCTGGCTGACCAGGTCGAGGCGCTCGCGGACGACTACCGCGCGTTCTCCGACGAGGGGCTCAAGGACCAGACCGCTGCGCTCAGGAATCGCTACCGTGAGGGTGAGACCCTGGACCAGCTGCTGCCCGAGGCCTTCGCCACCGTGGTCGAGGCCGCCGACCGCGTGCTCGGCATGCGTCCCTACCACGTGCAGATCATGGGTGGGGCCGCGCTCCACCAGGGCAACATCGCCGAGATGAAGACCGGTGAGGGCAAGACCCTCGTCGCCACGATGCCCTCCTACCTGCGCGCTCTCACCGGTGAGGGCGTCCACGTCGTCACCGTCAACGACTACCTGGCCGAGTACCAGTCCGACCTCATGGGGCGGGTCCACCGCTTCCTCGGGCTGTCCACCGGGTGCATCCTCGCCGGCCAGACCCCCGCTGAGCGGCGCCGCCAGTACGCCTGCGACATCACCTACGGCACCAACAACGAGTTCGGCTTCGACTACCTGCGCGACAACATGGCCCAGCGCCCCGAGGACCTGGTGCAGCGCGGGCACGCCTTTGTCATCGTCGACGAGGTGGACTCCATCCTCATCGACGAGGCCCGCACCCCGCTCATCATCTCCGGCCCCGCCTCCGGCGACGTCAACAAGTGGTACCAGGAGTTCGCCACGATCGCCGCGCGCCTGCGCCCGGGCAGGGACTACGAGGTCGATGAGAAGAAGCGCACCGTCGCCGTCACCGCTGCGGGCATCGAGCGCGTCGAGGACCACCTGGGCATCGACAACCTCTACGAGTCGGCCAACACCCCGCTCATCGGCTTCCTCAACAACTCCATCAAGGCCAAGGAGCTCTTCCACCTCGACAAGGACTACATCGTGCGCGACGGCGAGGTCCTCATCGTTGATGAGCACACCGGACGTGTCCTGCCCGGGCGCCGGTACAACGAGGGCATGCACCAGGCCATCGAGGCCAAGGAGCGCGTGCAGATCCAGGCGGAGAACCAGACGCTGGCCACGATCACCCTGCAGAACTACTTCCGCCTCTACCCCGAGGGCTCACGCTCGGGCATGACCGGGACCGCGCAGACCGAGGCCGCCGAGTTCGTCGGCACCTACAAGATCGGCGTCGTGCCCATCCCGACGAACAAGCCGATGGTCCGCGTGGACCAGCCGGACCTGGTCTACACCAGCACGCGGGCCAAGCTCACCGCCGTCGTCGAGGACATCGCCGAGCGCCACGACAAGGGTCAGCCCGTCCTCGTGGGCACGACGAGCGTGGAGAAGTCGGAGCGGCTGTCGGCCATGCTCACGCAGCAGGGCATCCCCCACGAGGTCCTCAACGCCAAGCAGCACGCGCGCGAGGCCGCCGTCGTCGCCATGGCCGGCCGCAAGGGCGCCGTCACCGTCGCCACCAACATGGCGGGCCGTGGAACCGACATCATGCTCGGGGGCAACGCCGAGCACATCGCCGTCGCCGCCCTCAAGGAGGCCGGGCTCGATCCCGAGGACAACGCCGAGGACTACGAGAAGGCGTGGCCCGAGGCCCTCAGGGCCGCCCGCGAGGCCTGCAGGGCCGAGCACGACGAGGTCGTGGCGCTCGGCGGCCTGTACGTCCTGGGCACCGAGCGCCACGAGTCACGGCGCATCGACAACCAGCTGCGAGGCCGCTCAGGGCGTCAGGGGGACCCGGGCGAGTCCCGTTTCTACCTGTCGATGGAGGACGACCTCATGCGCATGTTCGGCGCCGCCGGGGCCGAGCGCATCATGCGCTCGAACGCCTACCCCGACGACGTCCCCCTCGAGTCGTCCTTCGTCACCCGCCTCATCGCCTCGGCCCAGAGCCAGGTGGAGGCGCGCAACTACGAGATCCGCAAGAACGTCCTCAAGTACGACGACGTCATGACCGAGCAGAGGGAGAAGGTCTACGAGGAGCGGCGCCGCGTGCTCGACGGTGAGGACCTCGAGCCCCAGATGAGGGCCTTCCGTCAGCGCGCGGTCGCCGGCGTCGTCGCCGCCCGCACCGCCGAGGGGCGCCCCGACCAGTGGGACCTGGAGGCCCTGTGGGACGACCTGGGCCACCTCTACCCGGTCGGGCTCACCCAGGACGAGGTCATCAACGAGGCTGGCGGCGTTGACAGCCTCACCTCCGACTACCTGGTGAGGGAGCTCGGCGAGGACGTCGCCGTCGCCTATGAGAAGGCCGACAAGAGCCTGGACGCCAACGTGCTCGCCCGCGCCCAGCTCGGCCCGGAGCCGATGCGCGCCCTCGAGCGGCGCGTCCTGCTGGCCGTGGTGGACAAGCGCTGGCGCGAGCACCTGTACGAGATGGACTACCTCAAGGAGGGCATCGGCCTGCGCGCCATGGCCCAGCGCGACCCGCTGGTCGAGTACGCCAACGAGGGTGCCCGCCTGTTCAAGGCGATGATGGAGGGCATCCGCGAGGAGACCGTGGAGCAGGTCTTCGCCAACGTCGCCCGCTTCGAGGACGCCGCCCTGCGCGCCGAGCAGGAGGGCACCGCCGAGGCAGCGGCCGCCGTGGCCGCCGCCGACGCGACGGCGGTCACGGGGCTGGGACGTTCCGGCGCCGGCACGGTGCTGGGCAGCACCGGCCAGGAGGCCATGGGCCAGCGCATGACCTACTCGGCACCCGGTGAGGACGGTGAGGCGCACCTCGAGGGCGCGGCGCCGAGTGCTGGGCGCCCCGCTGCGAGCAGGCGCCAGCGGTCCAAGTCCCGCCGCAAGAAGCGCCGCTGACACGGGTGGGCCGGGGCCCTGCGCCCGAGGGGCCGCGCCTGGGACCCTTCCCAGGGCGGGGGCCTCAGGCGATCTCGAGGCTCGTCAGGAGCCAACGTCCCCGGTGAGGCTCGAGCCGTGCCCCGGCGCCGCGCACCCTGCCGCCGTCGTCCAGCACCGCGCAGACCTCACAGGCCCCGCCGGCCGTGAGCTGGACCCGCATCGTCCTCACCCTGGGGCGCGGGTCAGGGACCTCGCCAAGGATCCGGCGGGCCAGGCCGGCGCGGCGCGCGAGGGCGTGGAAGAGCTCCGGTGAGGTCCACCTGCTCAGGTGCTCGGCCGGCCGCCACCCCGCTAGGACCTCCGCCGCCGCCGTGACCACCACCTGCGCGGTGCGCACCGGGTCCGGCAGGCTCTGGCGCTGCGTGTGCGCACGCGACTCGCGGATGGTGCTGAGGGCGAGCGCGTCGCACCCCTCAGGCTCCGGGTCCTGCGGCAGCGCCGGCAGGAAACGCATACGGTCCCACGACGGGCGTGGGGGCTCAGCGTCGCGCAGCGCCCGTCGGCGCAGGACCTGCCCGGCCGCCGGGGGCGCCGTCGGCGCGGTGGCCCCGGGCGGGCGGTGCGGGGCCGGGCGGGAGGTGGGCTGACGGCGCGCGGCTGGCGCCGTGTGCCTGCCTGCCGAGAGCGTGAGGTCAGCGCGGTCGAGCGCGTCGGACAGGGCCGCTGGCCGCGCGACGTCGTCGGACCGGGGGCGGGAGCCCCACCGGGGGCTGAGGTCGGTGCTGCGGGGAGGCAGGGCTGTGGTCGTCATGGCGTGGTCCTTGGGGTGCGTGAGGGCGTGGGCGGGTGGGGCTCAGGACAGGCCGGTCAGTGGGGAGGGCAGGTCCAGGACCGTGCCCGGGTGGATGAGGCCGGGGTCCTCGCCGATGACGTCGTCATTGGCGAGGTAGAGCTCGGGCCAGGCCTCGGCGACCTCGGCGGGGTCCGTGCGCTCCAGGACGCGGGAGGTGATCGTCCACAGGCTGTCGCCCTCCTGCACGACGTAGCTCCGGCTGCTCTCAGCGCCCGCTGCGGCGGGAGCCGACAGGGCAGTGCGACCGGGCTCAGTGGCCGGCTCCGCGAGGGCGCCGTCGTCACCGGGCTGCGCGTCGGCCGAGACGGTGGGGGCCCAGCCGAGGTCGTCAGGCGGGAGCGCGCCCTCCTGCGCCAGGGCGGTGCCCGGCAGCACGAGGGCAGCCGCCAGGGCCCCGGCGGCCAGGCGCCGCACGTAGGGGGCGCCCCAGCGCGACAGGAGGCGGGCTGCGGCGCCGTCGGCCTGACGGCCAGGCCCGGTCCCGGTGACGGCCAGCGCGAGGACCCCGGACACCGCGTGCCACAGGGCGCCCGCGGTCCCGGTGGCACCGAGCAGGAGGACGAGCAGGTCATCCACGTGGCCGACGCCCCACAGGTGCGGGGGCAGGGCGATGACGGCGATGACGGCCGCAGCAGTCCTGGACGCGAGCGCTGCCGCCACGAGGACGGACAGGGTGGTGACGAGGCCGAGCCGGGTCGTCGTTGACATGCGGTCACCTCCACGATGATGTTTGAGGTGATTTGAGAATGGCAGACGTGAAGTGAAGGCGTCAAGAGGTGTCCGACAATCTCATGCGATGCTCTTGCCTCTTGCGCCCTCCATGGCCCTGTGCTCCCATGACCTCATGGAATGGGACAGCCTCCTGGAGGACCTGGAGAACCGCTTCGACGCCGAGCGGCGTGCCGGGATCGCCGCGCAGAGCGCCGACCTCGCGGAGGCGGAGGCCGCCTCGGTCCTGCTTATCGACAGGCTCCGCGCCGCCGTCGGGCGCCACGTCCACTTGCGTACCACCGGCGGGTCCAGGGTCGATGGCAGGCTCGTGGGCGTGATGGAGGACGCCGTCCTCGTCGATGAGGGTGAGGCGCTGCGGGCGCTGGTGCCGCTCGCTCGCCTGGCCGTCGCCCACCCGCTGCCCGGCCCCGCGCCCACGCGCGGCACCGGGCGCGCAGGACTCAGTGGGGCCCTGCGCTCGCTCACCCGCCAGGGTGCCCGGGTGCGCCTGCTCCTGGGGGCGACGGAGGTGGTGGGGCGGCTCGTGCGCGTGACGGCCGACCACGTTGACGTCGTCACCGACGCCGAGACCTCAGGTGCTCAGCGCGTGAGTGTCGCGCTGAGTGCCGTCGAGGTCGTGCGCAGCCGCTGACACCGGCCCGTGCGCGGCGCTCAGCCCTCGTCGTCGAGCCGGCCGGCCGTCACCAGCGAGCGGGTGCGCTCGAGCTGCGCCTCGACGTAGGAGTCGAAGGCGTCCTCCGGGATGCGCCACAGGCGGCGGGCCCCGACCTGGATCGCCGGCAGGTCGCCGGACATGATGAGCGCCCTCACGCCCTGTGCGGACAGCTGCAGCCGCTCGGCGACGTCTGCGATGGTCAAGAAGGTGGTGCTCATGGCACCATGCTCTCATCGCCAAGCGATACATACCATCCCCAAAACGGCGTGTGGACAATCGATCATCCTGAAACGCGTCCTCACCTTTCCCTCACGAGGAGGGCCATGAGCCCGACACCGCGAGTGCCGCAGCGAAGTGCCTCACGCAGCCTCACCCGGTCCGCAGCCCTACGACGTGCCCCCTGGAGGGACCCGCGCCTGGCCGCTGGGCTCGCCCTCATCGGCACCTCGGTGGTCCTAGGGGCCTGGGCAGTGAGCAACGCCGCCGACACCGAGCCCCTGTACGCCCTCGCCCAGGACGTTGCGCCCGGGGACGACCTCACCGCCGAGGGCGTCCTCACCGTCGTGGACTCCCACCCCGGCACCGGCTCCTACGTGCGGGCCGGCGAGCTGCCCGACGACGCCGTCGCCGCCCAGTCCCTCAGCGACGGCGACCTGCTTCCCCTGTCCGCCGTCGTCGGCGGCGAGGACCTCGCGCTGCGCGCGGTCGTCCTCACCGTCGCCTCCGCCCTGCCCGCGGGCACAGGCACCGGGGACATCGTCGATCTGTGGGCGCTGCCCGCGGCACGCACCTCCACCGAGGTCGGCACCAGTGAGGCCACCGTCATCGCCCAGGGGCTCATCGTCTCCCAGGTCGGCCAGAGCGGTGCCGCGATCCTCGGCGGCACCACCACCAGCGTCGAGGTCCTGGTGCCCGAGGCGCGGGTGGGGGCGGTCCTCACCGCTGTCGGTCAGGGCGGCCCCCTCGTCCTCGTGCCCACCGGGCAGGCGGCATGAGCGGCGCCCGCACGGACACCGGCGTCCTGCTCGCCCTTGCGGGGGACGACTCCGCGCACGTGCGCGCCATCGACGCCGCGGGCACAGGGCTGGTCGTCGTGCGCCGGTGCGGGGACGTCGCCGAGCTGCTCAGCGCCGCCATGGCGGGGCTCGCGGGGCTCGCGGTCGTGAGCACCGTCTTCGACGACGTCGATCTCACCGTCCTCGAGCGCCTGACCCGCGCCGGCACGCGCGGCGTCCTGCTCGTTGACGGCGAGGAGGCGGGCCGGTGGTCATTTCCCGGCTGGAAGGTGCTCGACGCCGGAGCCGAGCCCGCCCAGGTCCGCTCCCTGCTCCAGGCGCTCGGCCGCCAGGCTGCGCCCGCCACCACGGCGGCCGTCCCCGGCCGGCCCGAGCCCGGACAGAGCCTGCCGAGCGGTCCCGACCTGGGGGACAGGGCGGCAGGCGCCGCGCCCTGGTCCGCGCGAGCGGGCGCGCACCACCAGCCCGCCCCGGCCCCTGCGCCGACCCCCGAGGACCTGGCGGCCGTCCAGGAGACCGACCCCGGCCGCCTGCTCGTCGTCTGGGGACCCCACGGCGCGCCCGGGCGGAGCATGGTGGCCGCCGCGCTCGCCACAGGACTGTCCCGCGTGGGGCCCACCATCCTCGTGGACGCCGACACCGAGGCGCCGAGCCTCGCCCAGGCGCTGTCCCTGCCGGACGGCTCCTCCGCCTTGGCCACCGCGGCCCGGCTCGCCTCCCGCTCGCGCCTGGACGCGGAGGCCTTCGCGGGCCTCCTCGTGCCCGCTGGCGGGCAGGTGGAGGTGCTTCCGGGGCTGGGGCGCTCGGGCCGCTGGCGCGAGCTGCCGCCCGCGGCCATGAGCCGGGTGTGGGAGCTCTGCCGGGAGCGGGCCACCTGGACGGTGGTGGACATCTCGGGCGGTACGGCAGAGGACGAGGTGGACCCCTACACCCTGGAGGCAGGTCATGGGGCGCTGCGGGCCGCGCTGCTGCGCGAGGCCGATGTCGTGGTGGTCGTGGGCGGCGCGGACCCGGTGGGGGTCCGGCGCCTGCTGCAGCTGCTCGCGGACGCGGCCGAGGAGACGGCGGTGACTGGACGGCTCGAGGTCGTCGTCAACCGGGTGCGGGCCTCGGCGGCAGGGCCCTCGCCCGAGCGGGCGGTTCGTGAGGCGCTGTCCCGCTTCGGAGCCCTGGAGGAGGCCACGCTGCTGCCCCAGGACGAGGCCGCTGACGCCTGCCTCCTGGCGGGTACGAGCGTGCTTGAGGGGGCGCCGGCCTCGGCCCTGGGGCGCGCCCTGGCCGTGCTCGTGGACCGTGTGGACCCGAAGGCCGGGGCCCGCGCGCTGGCGGCCAGCGCCCGCCGGGCCGGATGGTGGCGGCGGCGCTCGGCCCCCGTGGCGACGGCGACTGTGGCGACGGACCCTGTGGCGACGGCCGCTGAGCCGGGACGCTCCTCGCGCCGGGCCACCGCGCCTGGGGCACGGGTGCGCAGACGCAGCGGCGGCCGGCACCGGGGCTGAGCGCGGGACCATGACGCCCGGTCCGACGTCGGGGCCTGGAGGGCGGGGGCCGTCGCCCTGGGGCACACTGGCCCCATGCGCATCTACCTTCCCGCGACGGCCGCCGACCTGTCCTCCCCTGAGATCTCCCCGCGCCTGGCGCACGCCGCCACGCGGGCCCTGGCCAGCGCCCTGCCCGAGGAGGACGAGGAGGGCCTGGAGGTCTCCGCGAGCCTGTGCGCAGCCGACTCCTCGCTCGTGCTGCTGGCCGAGCCAGGACATGAGACGGTCTCCAGCCGTCGCGTCGTCATCGCGGCCGACGTCGATGCCCAGGCCGTCCGTGAGCTCGAGGCCGGTGACGAGGTCCTGCCGGGCACAGTGGAGCTCCTGGTCCCGGTGGCGTGGGAGGACGTTGCCGCGCTGCTCGTGGACGAGGCCGCGGCCGAGGCGGATGTCGCGGCCGCCCGCGCGGGCGACGAGGAGGCCTTCGAGCGGGCGGCGGAGGCAGACCTGCTGTGGTTCGACGCCTGTGAGAGGCGGGCTGTGGCCACCGACATCGGCTGAGCGGTGGTGGTGGGCTGCTCAGCCAGCGCGCACGGTGAGCGTGGAGCCCACAGTGGCGCGGCGCACCTCGATGCGGTCAGGGACCTGACGCCTGAGCTCCTCGACGTGGGAGACGATGCCGACGGTCCGCCCGCCTGCCTGGAGCCGGGAGAGCTCCGCCATGACGTCGTCGAGAGCCTCCGGGTCGAGGGTGCCGAAGCCCTCGTCGATGAACAGGGTCTCCATGCTGATGCCTCCCGCCTCGGCGGTGACGACGTCGGCGAGGGCGAGGGCGAGGGCCAGCGAGACGTAGAAGGTCTCCCCACCGGACAGGGTCCTCGGGTCGCGCTGGCCGCCACCAGCGAGGTGATCGACGACGGCGAGCCCGAGCCCACGGTCCTTGCGACGCGCGGAGCCGGCCTCCTCGGTGGTGGTGGTCAGCGCGAAGCGCCCACCCGACATCCCGGCCAGACGCTGGTTGGCGAAGACCAGGACCTCACGGAAGCGCTCGACGAGGACCCAGGTGGCCAGGGGAGTGGCCTGGTCATTCGTCCCGGTGGCGAGCTCGGCGACGCGAAGGAGGGCCTGCTGCGCCTCACTCGTGCGTACGAGCGAGGAGGCGGCGTCGTGCACGGCCTGGGCGGCCTGCTCGAGGGCCCGGTGGGCGCCACAGGCCTGCTCGGCGGCCCGCACGGCTTCGGTGTGCGCTGCGTCCGCCGCGGTGTAGGCGGCCTCGGCAGCTGCGACGTCCGCGGTCTCGCGACCTGTGAGCGCGGCGACCGGGGCCTCGGCCAGCCCCTGCCTCACCCGCTCACGGGCGGTGGCCGCAGCGGTGACCCGGGCGCGCAGGGCGTCGAGATCGGCAGTGGGCAGTGCCGCGTCATGGGCTGCGGTGAGCGAGTCGAAGCCGGCGCCGCTGAGAGCCGTGCGTAGGTCGGCCTGCGCCTGGGCGGTGGAGGTGATGGCGTCCACGGTGCTGCGCACGGCTCGGGCGGCCGCGGTGAGCGCGTCAGCGCGATCCGTCATCGCGTGCACGCGGGCGCTGACGGAGGCCTCGGTCCCGCGCGCCCGCGCGATCTGCTCGGCCAGTGCCTCCAGCTGGCGCCCGGTCCCGGCCAGCTGCTCAGCCCGGGCGGAGGCGGCGGCCTGTCGGAGGGTCAGGTCCTCGGTGAGCCGCGCGGTCTCCTGGGCGAAGCCCTCGACCTCGGTCTGCAATGACTCGACCTGCCCGGCCAGGGCCTGGCACCGCGCGAGCTCCATCTCCAGCGCGCTGAGGGCGTCGGCTGCGGCGCGGACGTCAAGACCACCCGCCTCCTCCTCGGCGGCGGTGCGCTGGCGGATCAGGGAGTCCAGGTCGCCGGCCCGGTCGGCCAGCGCCGCAGCGGCCTGCCTCTCGGCCGCCTCGGCGGCCTCGACGTCGGCACGGGTGACGGTGCCCTCCCCGACCGGGGCGGGGCAGGGGTGCTCGGTCGAGCCGCACACGGGGCAGGGCTCGCCCGCGTGCAGGTCCGCGGCAAGACTGCCCGCCGTGAGCGCGATCCAGGCCCGGCGTCGGGCGTGGAGGAGGTCTGCCGCCTGCTCGGCCGCTCGGCGTGCGGTACTCACCTCCTTGTGGGCCGTGAGCAGCTGGTCGGTGAGCTGGACAGCGCGACGGGCGGCCTCGTGCCGGGCGCGGGCGGCGTCGCGGGAGGCGGTGAGAGCCGGTACGCGGGCTTGGGCGTCACGCGCGGCACCGAGGTCCTCCTGGAGCCGGCTGTGGCGGGCGGGCCTCTCGGCCAGGGTGTCGCGGTCCCGCGCGATCTCGTCGAGCTCGACTGCGTGAGCCGCGCGCGCCTGGGCGAGGGCGTCGCGACGGGAGGGCAGGGAGCCCTCGGCCTCGACCAGGGCCTGCAGGGCTCCGGCGGCGAGCCTCTCGGAGCCGGCCGCTGCGTCCAGCTCCTCGGCACCCGCCCTGGACGCCGCGGTGAGGGCATCGAGGTCCGAGGACGCCAGGGCCCCGGGACCGGTGCCGTCCTCAGTGCCGTCGGCGGACCGGAGGAGCAGGGGGCGCACAGACTCCAGGGAGCGCGCGCCACCCAGTGGCGTGCCGGGCGCCGGTGCTCCCGCCGCTCCTGCCGCCTGTGGCCGCCCAGGCTCCGATGGGTCGGCGGGCGCCTCCTCGGGCAGGGCGCTGAGCACCTCTCCCAGCGCCTCGAGGGCGTCGAGAGCGGTAGCGCCATGACGCCGTGCCACGGCGGCCGGGAAGGACACGCGCTCCGCCCGCTCTGCCAGCGCGAGACGGGCGGAGTCTGCCTCGTCAGCCTCGGCGCAGGACTCCAGCTCATCCTGCTCGCGCAGGAGCCTCGCGCGCGTGTCGATGAGGGCGGCCAGCTCCCGGGTGGCCTGGAGGTTGCGTGCGCAGACCTCACGCTGCCTCCAGGTCCGCTCCTGGGCGGCCTCGTACGCCTGAACGCCTGCTTGTGAGGCGGAGACGGCCTCACCCAGGAGGAGGCGGAGTGCCCCCTCGTCCGGGACCGGTCCGCTCAGGGCGGCGTGCAGCCGTTCGGTGCCGACCGTCTCGGCTGTGTCACCTTCCGCCGGGCCGGGCTCGGCGCCGGGGGCCTCCTGCGGCAGCAGGCGGAGGAGAGCCGCGACCGCGCCGGCGAGGGCGGAGCGCGCGGCCTCGGACCGGCGTCGGGCGTCGCGTGAGCGCTCGGCGAGCTCGTCCTGCACACGGTCGTAGAGGCCCGTGCCGAACACGTCGCGCAGCAGCTCGCGGCGCTCCTGGGAGGAGGCTCTCAGGAAACGGGCGAACTTGCCCTGCGGCAGCACGACCGTCTGGGTCATCTGCTCCCGGGTGAGCCCGACGAGCCGGGTCACCTCCGGACCGACCTCACGAGGCCCGACGGCGACAGGCTCATGACCGGGGGCCTCGACCTCCTCCAGGCTCGACAGGCGCCACAAGTGGGCGCTCGCGTTCTGGGTGGTGGTGCCCGTGCCGCGCTTCTTGGGCCGCTCGTACTCGGGCGTGCGCCGCACCTTGAACAGGCCGGCGCCGGTGGAGAACACCAGCTCGACCACGCTCTCCTGCACCGGGGCGGCGTGGCGTGAGCGGACGCGGTCCTTCGAGGAGTCAGCAGAGTCGGCGACCTCCCCGTACAGGGCGAAGACGATGGCGTCGATGATCGTCGTCTTGCCCGAGCCCGTCGGCCCGGTGAGCAGGAAGCGGCCCGAGGAGGCGAAGCGGTCGAAGTCGATGACCTCGGTGCCCGCGTACGGGCCCACAGCAGTCATCGTCAGACGGTGCAGACGCATCACAGGCTCCTGTCTGAGGCACGCACGGCCTCGTAGACCTCACGCAGGACAGCCTGCTCGGCGTCGTTGGGCTCGCGCCCGCCGACCGCGGCGAGGAAGCGTCCACCGACCTCCACCGGGTCCGTCTGAGGGGTGACGACCACCTGCTCACGTGGCCGCTCAGACGGCGCGACCCGGCTGAAGGCGAGCATCTGCGGGAAGCGCTGCTTGAGACGGGCCACCGCTGCGACGGGCAGCTCCCCGGTGAGCTCCACGCGCAGCCAGGCGTCGGTGAGGACGTCGTAGCGGGGGGACAAGAGCTCCTGCATCGTGGCGCGCACCGTCTCGATCCGGTGGGGCGCAGGCGCGTCGATGAGCTCGGTGCTGCTCACGCCGTCGGCGCCGATCTCGATGAGGACCGAGGACTTGGCGAAGGGCGCCTCGGAGAAGGAGAAGGGTAGCGGCGAGCCGGAGTAGCGCAGCACGGGCAGGCCGGCCCCGGCTCCTGCGCGCTGTGCGCGCACCTGCTCGGGTAGGTTGACGGCCTGAGGGCGGTGGAGGTGACCGAGGGCGACGTAGTCCACGCCGCCGGCCTGCCCGGCAAGGGGGGAACCGCCGAGGTCGGCGAAGACCTGGGACGGGACCAGGTCCACGCCACCGACCCGGATGTCCCTCTCCGACTCCGTGGTCTGCGGGCCCTCACCGGCGCCTGCGGGGCCCACGAAGGCGTGGGCCATGACGAGGGCGGGCACACGCACCGACGCGCCCGCGCGCCGCTCGGCGAGGTCCTTGGCGACCAGCCTCAGGGCGCCGGAGACCACCGCCTCGTGCGAGCGGGCCAGGCGTGGAGGCCGGTCCGGCTCCTCGCCGTGCTCGCCCAGCTGCTCGGCGAGCAGCCGGGGCAGGCCCGCGCGTGCCGTGTCCGGGTCCAGGTAGGGCAGGGCGTACACCAGGGCCCCGAGACCTCCGTCGGCGTCTGGCAGCGCCACGGCGCGCCCCACGGAGCCGGTGCTGGCCCGGATGACCAGGCCCTCACGCAGCAGAGCGGAGGCGAAGCCCAGGCGCCGGGCCGAGTCGTGGTTGCCGGGGGTCAGGACCACGCGCGTGCGCTCGGTCAGGCGCCGCAGCGTCTCGTCGAGCAGCTGCACCGACTCCGTGGGCGCGACGGCGCGGTCGTAGACGTCACCGGCGACGAGCACGGCATCGACGCGCTCGGCACGGACGAGCTCGACGAGGTGGTCCATGAAGACGGCGTGCGCGTCCTCGAGCGGACGGCCGTGGAAGGTCCGTCCCAGGTGCCAGTCGGAGGTGTGCAGGATGCGCATGGGATGACGATCTCATGCGGCACCGACACGAGTACCGCCACGAGTGCCGCGGCGCCCCGGTCTCAGGCCGTCACCAGGCCGGAGGCGACGAGGGCGATGATGACAGCGCCCAGGCCCACGCGGTAGATGAGGAAGCCCGTGAACTTGTTGGAGGAGACGAACCGCAGCAGCCATGCGATGGTCGCGTAGGCGACCAGGCCCGAGACCGCCGTCGCCACGAGTGTGGCCCCCCAGCCGACCGTCGCCGCAATGTGGTCGGCCTCCCCCACCGCCTCCAGCAGGCCCGCGGCAACAAGTGCCGGAATGCCCATGAAGAACGACAACCGCGTCGCCGTCACCCGGTCGAAGCGCAGCAGCAGCCCCGCGGAGATCGTCGCCCCCGATCGGGAGATGCCCGGCAGGACCGGTGCCAGGGCCTGGAAGCAGCCGATGATGAGCGCGTCCTTGACCGTCACGTCCCTCATGCCCTGGGTGAGGTTGGTGCGCCGGTCCGCGACCCACATGACGGCCGACCACAGGATGAGGGCGGCCGCGATGACCCACAGGGAGCGTGCCGCGACCTCGATGAAGTCCTTGAGCGCCAGACCGACGACGGCCACCGGCACCGAGCCCAGGATGATGCCCCAGCCGAGCGTGTAGTCCGGGTCCTGGCGGGTCTCACGGCGGGCCAGGCCCGTGAGCCATGCCCGCACGATGCGCACGATGTCAGACCAGAAGTAGACGATGGCGGCGAGGATCGCCCCGATCTGGATGACGGCGGTGAAGGCCGTCATCCCCACCGTGTTGATGTCGTAGCCGAGCAGCTTCTCGACGATGTTGAGGTGCCCGGTGGAGGACACGGGCAGGAACTCGGTGATGCCCTCGACGATGCCGAGGATGACGGCGTGCAGCCAGTTCATGGGGCTCCAGTGCTAGCGGGGACGGGTCTGCCGGCAGGCTACCGCCAGCGGGGCGCGCCGACGGGTGCCGGGGCCTGTGTCCCCGCCCTCAGCGGAGCCGCGCCGCGGCTCAGTCGGTGTCGTGGCCGAGCAGGTCTAGCGCAGCCTCGTGCAGGAGGGTGTTCGTGGCCAGCGCGTCGCCGCCGAAAGGGCCGGGCTCGCCGGCCAGGGAGGTGAAGGTGCCGCCCGCCTCGGTGACCACGGGGACGAGGGCGCTCATGTCGTACAGCTCGAGCTCAGGCTCGGCCGCGAGATCGACGGCGCCCTCGGCGAGCAGCATGTAGGACCAGAAGTCGCCGTAGGCGCGCGTGCGCCAGCAGGACTGCATGAGGGAGAGCATCCCGCGCAGGCGCCCGCGCGCGGCCCACCCGGACAGGGAGGAGTAGGACAGGGAGGCGTCCTCGAGGTCGGCGACGCTCGACACGTGCAGCTGGCGGGCAGTGGACAGGCTCCGTCCCGTCCAGGACCCGCCGCCCGTGACTGCCCACCACCGTCGGCCCAGCGCCGGGGCTGAGACGAGGCCGACGACGACCTTCCCGTCCTCGACGAGGCTGATGAGCGTGGCCCACACGGGCACACCGCGCACGAAGTTCTTCGTGCCGTCGATCGGGTCAATGACCCACTGGCGCGGGGAGTGACCCGTGGTGCCGTACTCCTCGCCGAGCACGGAGTCCCTGGTGCGGGCGCGCGCGAGGTGCTCGCGGATGAGGCGCTCGGCCTCGCGGTCCGCGTCCGTCACGGGAGTGAGGTCCGGTTTGGCCTCGACGCAGAAGTCCTGCCTGTCGAAGTGCGCCAGCGTCAACGGGTCCACCAGGTCCGCGATGGTGTGCGCCAGGTGCAGGTCGTCGCGCCAGCGGCGCTCCGTCGTCGGGGCTGAGGAGGTGGACGTGCTCATGTGCCGAGGGTAACGGCGCGGCCGGCGCGCTCGCGGCCACCACGCGACCGCGCCCCGCGGCCTCAGACCTCCAGCAGCACCTTGATCTCGCGGCGCTCGTCCATGGCCTTGTAGCCCTCGGCGGCGTCGGCGAGCGGGATGCGTGAGGTGAACACCCGTCCGGGGTGGATCTCGCCGGCCTGGATGCGGCGGATGAGGTCCGGCAGGAAGGCACGCACCGGCGCCGGCCCGCCGTGCAGGTGCACCTCGGAGAAGAACAGCCTCAGTCCGTCGATCGTCTGGTTGTGCGAGACCCCCACGAAGCCGACGTAGCCGCCGGGCCGGCAGGAGGCGATCGCCTGGTCCATGGACTCCTGGGTCCCCACGGCCTCGCACACACCGTGCGCCCCGTAGCCCCCGGTGAGCTCCTTGACCTTGGCCGCGCCCTCCTCGCCACGCTCGGCGATGACGACGTCAGCGCCGAACTCGCGGGCGAGCGCCGCCCGGTCCTCGTGACGGGAGAAGGCGATGACCTTTTGTGCCCCCAGGGCCTTGGCGGCCAGCACAGCGCTGAGCCCGACGGCCCCGTCGCCGACCACGGCAATGGTCTTGCCCGGGCCTGCCTGGGCACTCACGGCAGCGAACCAGCCGGTGCCCAGCACGTCGGAGGCGGCGAGGTAGTCGGCGACCTTCTCAAGGTCCTCGGGCTTGCCACCGGGGACAGCCACAAGGGAGCCGTCGGCAAGCTCGACGCGCATGTACTCGGCCTGCGAGCCGGTGTAGCTGCCGGCGTTGGCGCAACGGGAGGTGTAGCCCGCCTGGCAGATCTCGCAGGTGCCGTCTGAGAGCATGAAGGAGCCGATGACGAAGTCGCCGACCTTGAGCGTGCTGACCTCGTGGCCGAGCTCGACGACGGTGCCGACGTACTCGTGGCCCATGTACTGGTTCTCCACCGGCTGCAGACCGCGGTAGGGCCACAGGTCCGAGCCGCAGATGCAGGCGGCCTCCAGCTTGATGACCGCGTCGGTGGGCTTGACGACCCGGGGCACGTCGATCTCGTCGATGACGACGTCACCGGGGGCGCGCATGAGGACGGCGCGCATCGTCTGGGGGATGTCAACGGTCATGGTGGTGGCTCCTCAGTTGCCGTGGCTCCCGCACCGTGCCGGGACGCCTTAACTACCTCATGGTAAGAAGAATCCATCCCGGTGTGTAATCTCCCCGGCGGGTTCTGTCGTCAATCCTCAGGCACGGGCGTCGCGCGCGGTCCGCACACGGGGCAGTCCGGGTGGCGGGCCACCCGGACCTCGTCCACACGAGCCCCCCAGGCGTCGAGCACGAGCAGGCGCCCGATGAGGGTGCGGGCGCCCCCGACGACGAGCTTGAGGGCCTCCGCGGCCTGCATCGATCCGACGATCCCGGGCAGGACCCCGAGGACACCCGACTCGGCACCGGAGGGCACCGAGCCGGGGGGCGGCGGAACCGGCCGCAGGCAGCGGAAGCAGGGCCCGTGCCCGGCGTCGAAGACGCCCACCTGGCCGTGGGTGCGCAGGACCGCCCCGTGCACGAGCGGCACGCCGAGCCGCGCGGTGGTGTCGCCGAGCAGGTAGCGGGTGGGAAGGCTGTCGGTCGCGTCAACGACGACGTCCCACCCGTCAAGGACCTCCGGGGCGTTGTCCCCGGTCACCCGCTCGGGCACCGCCACCACCGCCACGTCCGGGTTGAGGGCGGCCAGCGCCGCGCGCGCCGAGGCGGTCTTGGGGGTGCCTGCGGCGCCGGTGGTGTGCAGGACCTGGCGCTGGAGGTTCGAGACCTCCACGACGTCGGGGTCCATGAGACCGAGCGTGCCGACGCCGGCGGCCGCCAGGTACAGGGCAGCGGGGGAGCCCAGCCCGCCGACTCCCACGATGAGGACACGGGCCGCACGGATCCGCTCCTGGCCGGCTGTGCCGACCTCGGGCACGAGGATGTTGCGCGCGTAGCGCTCACGCTCGGCCGCGGTCAGCGCCCGCCTGCGCGAGCCGTCAACGACCGGGTCCGAGATGCTGGCACGTCGGGTCATGCGGGCCCCCTTGGTGAGACCTCGGCCCCGTGTGGCAGCGCAGCTCGCGAGGCGAGCAGGCGCACCTGGACGGCCTTGACGACGCAGGTGGCCGCACCGCCCGGCGCCAGGCCGAGGTCCGCGACCGCGCCCGCGGTGACGACGGCGGACAGACCCTGCCCGTCCCCCAGGGCCAGACGCACGTGGACCAGGGAGCCCGCCCGCTCCAAGGCGGTGACGGTGACGGGCAGGGTGTTGCGCGGTGAGCCGTGGGCGGCGCCGCCCACAGGGTAGAGGGACACGGCATCGGGAGGCACGAGGGCCAGGCCCTCCCCGCCGGGCCCCTCCCACGGCTCGCCCGGACGACCCGCGACCCGGGTGCCGTCCGCCAGGACCAGGGCCGGGGCCCCGGCATCGCCCTCCAGGCGCCCGCTGAGCACCGACGTGCCCGTCAGGCGCGCCGTGAAGGAGGAGACCGGGGCTGCCAGTACCCTCGCCGTGGGCCCGGACTCCACGACGCGGCCCGAGCCGAGGACGACGACCTCGTCGGCAAGCGCCGTGAGGTCGAGGACGTCGTGCGTCACCAGCAGGAGGGTCAGCCCCTCCTCGGCCACGCGACGGGCAACGAGCAGGCGCATGTCCTGCCGGGCGGTGACGTCCAGGGCCGCCATCGGTTCGTCGAGGACGAGGACCGCCGGGTCCGTGGCCAGGGCCCGCGCCAGCGCGACACGGGCGGCCTGCCCGCCGGAGAGCCGTGATCCGGACCGGTTCGCCAGTCGCTCGGCGCCGACGGCCACCAGCTCGGCCAGGGCGCGCTCACGGGCCGCCGCGCGCCCGAGCCCCCGGCAGCGCGGCCCGAAGGCGACGTTGTCGAGGACGCTCATATGGCTGAAGACCCCTGGCGCCTGGGACAGTAGGGCGACCCCGCGCCGTCCGGCCGGGACGAAGACGCTGCCGGGGGCGGCGCCGTCAAGCAGCCTGCCCCCCACGCTCACACTCCCTCCCTCGGCGTCGAGCAGCCCGGCGAGGACGGCACAGGTGGTCGATTTGCCGGAGCCGTTGGGGCCGACGAGGGCGACCGAGCGCCCCGCCGCCACGTCCAGGTCTACGGCGACGCCGCGCTCGGCGCAGGTGAAGGAGACGTGGACGTCCCTCCCAGCGGCGGTTGTGGTGCCGGGCCCGCCGCCGTGCGCACCCGCCGCACCCCGGTCCGTCCCCGGCGTCAGGACGCCCCCCTCCGGCCGGGCGGGGCGGGCCACGTGTGACCACGGGATGTTCGTGGCGCCGACGACGACGAGGGACAGGGCGATGAGCACCACCGCCAGCGCCAGCGAGGTCGCCGTGTCGTTCTCCCGCTCCAGGTAGATCGCCAGCGGCATGGTGCGGGTCACACCCTCCTTCGACCCCGCGAAGGCGATGGTCGCCCCGAACTCGCCCAGGCTGCGGCCCAGTGCCAGGGCCGTGCCCCGAGCCAGTGCCGGGGCCACAAGGGGCAGTGTCACCCGCCCCAGAACTGTCCACGGCCCAGCGCCCAGGGTGCGGGCCACTGTCTCCGCCTGCCGGTCCCGGCTGCGCAGCGCCGCCTCGAGGGTGACGACGAGGTAGGGCATCGACACGAAGACTTGGGCGACGACGACCGCCGTCGTCGTGAAGGAGATCTGGATGCCCGCGGCGTCCAGGGACGCACCGAGCAGGCCGCGCTTGCCCAGTGTGGACAGCAGGGCGATGCCCGCCACCACCGGTGGCATTGTCATGGGCAGGACCGCGGCGGCCCGCGCTGCTCTCACGCCGGGCCACTGGCGGGCCAGCACCAGGGCGAGCGGCACACCCAGCAGCACGGACACGGCCGTTGCGATGACGCAGGTGCGCAGCGACAGGCCGAGCGCGGCCCGCGCCGAGTCGGAGGCGAGCAGTGCGGGCACCTGCGCCCACGACACGCGCGTGCCCAGGCCGACGAAGGGCAGCACCAGCGCTGCCGCGCCCAGGACCCCCAGGAGGAGGACCGGGGCGGGCAACGGGCTGCGGGCTGCGCGGTTACGGTGTCCGCTCACTTCGACGCCGGGGCGCCGAAGCCGTAGGAGGTGAGGATCGCCTGACCGGCATCGGACAGGACGAAGTCGACGAAGGCCTGGGCCGTGGCGGCGTTCGTCGAGCCGCTGGCGACCGCGACCGGGTAGTGGTTCATCACCGAGTTGCGCGGCAGGGCGATCTGCTCGACAGCGTCACCGGCTGCGGCGGCATCGGTCGTGTAGACGATGCCGGCGTCAGCCTCGCCGGACTCGACCTTGCCGCGCACGTCGGTGACCTTCTGCTCCTCGGAGACCGGGTGCAGGGTCACGCCCAGCTCCTCGGTGAGCTTCATGGTGGCCTCACCACAGGGGACAGAGGGGGCGCAGATGACGAGGTCGGCGCCCTCGAGCGAGGAGTCCAGGCCCGTGACGCCGGCCGGGTTGCCAGCCGGGACGATGAGGGTCAGGACGTTGGTGGCGAACTCCGTCGGCTTGCCCACCAGGTCCTTGTCGATAGCGTCCTGCATGGTCGAGTTGTTCGCCGTGGCCAGGACGTCGGCACTCGAGCCCTCGGCCAGGGCGGCGACGAGGTCCTGCGAGCCCTGGAAGTCGAAGGTGACGGAGGCCTGCGGGTGCGCCTGGGTGAAGGCGTCGGCGATCTCCTCGTAGGCCTTCTGGAGGGAGGCGGCGGCGAAGACGGTGATCTCGCCGGAGACCGCGGCCTCAGAGGACGTGGAGCTCGCAGCCGCGCCGGTGGCCGGCGCGGTGGAGGTGTCCGACGCCGAGGAACCGCATGCGGCGAGCGTGAGGCAGGAGACGAGGGCGAGTGTGGTCAGTGTGACGCGGCGCGACAGGCGCATGGCGTTCCTTTCTGGATCGTGGCGATTGCGAGGCCTCCTCCGTCAGGCTCCCGCCCCACGGGGGAGGCCCCCCGGGTGCCGTCGTCCTCCCGTGCGGCCCACGGGCACGACGGCGCCACGGCCGATGCTATCGGCAACGCGTCGCCCCCGACCCCGATCAGGCGCCGTGCGAGGGGGTGAGGTCATCCGCCCCGACGTTGCCCGTCCCCTGCGTGTGCACCGGCTGCCAGCCGCGGCGCGGCGCCACGGTGGAGGTCGCCCCCTCCCGCGAGCGGTAGACGACGTAGGGCCGCGTCGTGTAGCCCACGGGGGCGCTCACGGCGTGCACGAGGCGGGTGAAGGGCCAGATCGCGAAGAGCAGCAGACCCGCCACGATGTGCAGCTTGAAGACCATCGGCACCTCGGCCATGAGGTGCGCCTGCGGGTTGAGCAGGAAGATCGAGCGGAACCACGGGCTGATCGTCTCGCGGTAGTCGTAGCCCTCGGCACCGCCGAAGAGCTGGGTCGTCACGGTCGCCGCGAAGCCCAGCAGGACCGGCACGAGCAGCAGCACGTACATGATCTTGTCGTTCCTCGTCGTCGCCAGCCGCACCGACTTGACCACGATCCGGCGGTAGAGGAGCCCCGCCAGGCCCACGACCGTCATGAGGCCCGCGATCGTGCCGGGGATGACCGCCACGAGGTGGTAGACGTGCTCCGGCACGCCCATCGCCACGGTCCACGACTTGGGCAGCACGAGGCCCATGAGGTGGCCCATCGCCACGAAGAGGATGCCGAAGTGGAACAGCGGCGAGGCCCACCTCAGGATGGCCCGCTCGTTCCACTGCGAGGAGCGGCTCGTCCACCCGAACTGGTCCGTCCGGTAGCGCCACACGAGCCCGACGACGAGCAGCAGGAAGCAGACGTAGGGCAGGGCGGTCCACACGACCGCGGACTCGAAGGTGCTCATGGACGGCTCTCCTGGCTCATGTCCCAGGCGGGCATGCCCGGGAGGCGGGTGACGGGGGTGGAGGGGAAGGGCAGGGTCTGGGTGACCCCGACGGTCTCCGTGGGCGGTCCGGCGGAGACCAGCGCCCGGATGCGCTGCGCCGTCGCCTCGTCGATGGGCGGCAGCGTCATCGAGACGGCCTCGACGAGCCCGGCGTAGGGGCTGGAGGCGTCCGCGAGCGCGGCCCGCAGGACCTCGATGCCCTCGCGGTGCGAGGACAGCAGCGCGGCGGCGACCTCGTCACCGCTGCGGGCGCTGAGCTCCAGGACCACCGGCAGGTAGTCGGGCAGCTCGTCCTCGGTCATCTCGTAGCCGGCGGCGGCCAGCGCCTGCTTGAAGGCCAGGATCGCGGCTCCGCGGTGGCGTGTGTCGCCGACGGCGTAGTAGGTCAGGTACAGGCAGCAGCGGCGCCGCTGGTCGAAGAGCCGGACGTAGTGCTCGGCCATCGCCCGCTGCCCGCGCTCGCGGGCGACGGCGATGAAGCTGCGCAGGGCTGCGGCCACGGGCTCGGGCGGCAGCGCGTCACCCTCGGTGGCCAGCGCGGCGGCGCAGGCGTCCAAGCGGGCGTCGAATCCGTCCTCGGCCGGGTAGTCCAGCAGCAGGGAGGCCACCATGTGGGCGGTGGCGCGCTGGGGCGCCGTCACCTCGACGGGGGTGACGGGCTCCAGCGGTGTCGCCGCCCGGGGCGCTCTGACGAAGGTAGTCATGCGTGCCTCGCTGTCGGCTCAGCGTCCGGCGGGGCCGGGCGCGGGGACGCTCTCGCGGCGCACCCGCGGCATCGGCAGGGCGACGGAGCCGCTGGCCGCGGCGGCGGAGCCGCAGGCCTCGGGGGCGCCCATGCCCAGTAGGGTGCGCACGTCCTCACCCATGGCGGTCATGCCGCGCGGCACCTCCGGGGTGGCCGTGGGGATGACGTAGCGGTCGTTGTACTTGGCGATGGCCAGCAGGCGGTACATCTTCTCCATCTGCTCGCCGTCCATGCCGACGGCGCCGGCGATGCTCGCGTCGGGCACTCGGCCCAGACGCACCTCGCGCATGTGCGAGCGCATCGCCGCCAGGCGGCGCAGGACCTTCTCCACCGGGTTCGTGTCACCGGCGGTGAACAGGGTCGCCAGGTACTCCAGGGGGATACGCATCTCGGACACGGCGGTGAGCAGGACCTTGTGGTCCTCACCGTCCAGGCCGGCGGCCGCGACCTCGTCGACGACCGGCGACAGCGGCGGGATGTACCAGACCATCGGCATCGTCCGGTACTCGGGGTGCAGGGGCAGGGCCACCTCGTAGGTGGAGATGAGGTCCCACACGGGCGAGTCCTGGGCGGCAGTGATCCACGACTCGGGCACGCCCTCGGCGCGGGCGGCGGCCACGACCTGCGGGTCGCGCGGGTCCAGGAGGATCTCACGCTGGGCCATGTACAGGTCCTGCGGGTCCTCGGTGGCGGCCGCCTGGGAGACGCGGTCGGCGTCGTAGAGGATGACACCGAGGTAGCGCAGGCGCCCCACGCAGGTCTCGGAGCAGACGGTCGGCAGGCCCGCCTCCAGGCGCGGGTAGCACAGGGTGCACTTCTCAGCCTTGCCGGTGGAGTGGTTGAAGTAGACCTTCTTGTAGGGGCAGGCGCTCACGCACATGCGCCAGCCGCGGCAGGCGTCCTGGTCGACGAGCACGATGCCGTCCTCGGTGCGCTTGTACATCGCGCCCGAGGGGCAGGCGGACACACAGGTCGGGTTGAGGCAGTGCTCGCAGATGCGCGGCAGGTAGAACATGAAGGTCTGGTCGATGCTTGTCTCGACCCTTCGCCCCATGGCCTTCAGGACCGGGTCGTCCTGGAGGATCTCGGTGGAGCCGCCCAGGTCGTCGTCCCAGTTGGGTCCCCACTCGATGGTGGGCATGTACTCGCCCGTCAGCTGGCTCTTGGCGCGCGCCACCGGCAGGGCGGGGGAGTCCTTGGGGGCGGACAGGAGCTTGTCGTACTCGTAGGTCCACGGCTCGTAGTAGTCCTCGACCGTGGGCATGTCCGGGTTGGCGAAGATCTGGGCGAGACGGCGTAGGCGCCCGCCCGAGCGGGGCACGAGACGGCCGTTGGCGGTGCGCCTCCAGCCGCCCCGCCAGCGCTCCTGGTCCTCCCAGCCCTTGGGGTAGCCGACGCCGGGACGGGTCTCGACGTTGTTGAACCACATGTACTCGGTGCCCTCGCGGTTGGTCCACGCCTGCTTGCAGGTGACCGAGCACGTGTGGCAGCCGATGCACTTGTCGAGGTTCATGACCATCGCGATCTGGGCCATCACCTTCATCAGAAGGTCACCTCCTGGTTGCTGCGACGACGGATGACGGTGACCTCGTCGCGGTTGTTGCCGGTGGGGCCGATGTAGTTGAAGGCGTAGGACAGCTGGGCGTAGCCGCCTGCGAAGTGGCTGGGCTTGAGCACGATGCGGGTCATCGAGTTGTGGGTGCCGCCACGACGCCCCGAGCCCTCGGTCAACGGCGTGTTCATGGTGCGCTCCTGGGCGTGGTGCATGAAGACCATACCCTCGGGGATGCGGTGGGAGACGATGGCGCGTGCCGCCACGATGCCGTTGCGGTTGGTGGCCTCGATCCACTCGTTGTCGCGCACACCGATCTTCTCGGCGTCGGCCGGGCTCATCCACACCGTCTGACCGCCTCGCCCCAGCGTGAGCATGTGGAGGTTGTCGTAGTACTGGGAGTGGATCGCCCACTTGTTGTGCGCCGTCAGGTAGCGCACCGCCACCTGGACCTCGCCGGAGGGCGTCGTCGACACGGTGCCGGGGGCGGCCTCGCCGTAGAGGCTGGCGAAGTCCAGCGGCGGGCGGAACTGGGGCAGGCCCTCACCCATGTCACGCATCCAGTCGTGGTCGAGGTAGTAGTGCATGCGGCCGGTGAGCGTGTGCCAGGGCTTGGCGTGCTCGACGTTGACGACGAAGGCGCTGTAGCGGCGTCCGCCGTGCTCGGAGCCGGACCACTCGGGGGTGGTGATGACGGGCTGCGGCTTGACCTGCGTGTCGGCGAAGGTGATGAGCTTGCCCGCCTCCTCCTGGCTGAGCTCGACGAGCTCGGTACCGGTGCGCTTGGACAGCGTGCGCCACCCCTCGGTGGCCACGCGTCCGTTGGTCGCGCCGGACATGTGCATGACGCCGTCGCCGGCGCGGATGGGCGTGTCCACGAGCGGGCGGCCCTCGGCGGCACCGGTGCCGGTACCGTGGGCGGCCGCCAGGCGTGCCATCTCCTTGTCGGGCATGAGGGCGATGCCCTTGGTGGGCAGGCCGAGCTTCTCGACCAGCGGGCCCAGGGCGTTGAACTTGTTGAGGATCTGCGTGTAGTCGCGCTCGACGGGGACGAGCTTGGGCATGGTCACGCCCGGGATCCAGTCGTTGGGCATGGCGGACACGTCCCCGTGCGCCATGGTCAGCGCGTCGGGGGTGTCGTGGTTGAGCGGGGCGGCCACGACGTCCGTCTGGGTGCCCAGGTAACGCGGGGCCCACTCGGAGACCATCCGGGCCAGCTGCTGGTAGATGTCGAAGTCGCTGCGCGCCTCCCACGGCGGGTTGATCGCCATGTTGAAGGAGTGGATGAAGGGGTGCATGTCCGTCGTCGACAGGTCGTACTTCTCGTACCAGGTCGCGGCGGGCAGCACGACGTCGGAGTGCAGCGTGGTGGAGGTGTTGCGGAAGTCCGCGGTCCACATGAGGTCGAGCTTGCCCTTGGGGGCCTCGTCGCGCCAGGTCATCGACACCGGGCGACGGCCCTCGGGCGTCTCGGCGGCGTTGACGTCGTTGTCGGCACCCACCATGTGGCGCAGGAAGAACTCCGTGCCCTTGGCGGAGGAGCCCAGCAGGTTCGTGCGCCAGGAGGCGAGGATGCGCGGGAAGTTCTCCTCCGCGTCCGGGTCCTCGCAGGCGAAGCGCAGCTCGCCCTTGCGCAGCTGGTCGACGACGTACTCCTTGGGGTCCATGCCGGCCTGCCGGGCCTGCTGGCCCAGCAGCAGGGGGCTGCGGTTGAAGGTCGGGTACGACGGCGTCCAGCCGCGCTTCATCGCCTCGACCATCGTGTCCGAGACGGTCTTGCCGGCCAGCGTGCCCGCGCCCAGCGGGGAGGCGAGGCGGTCCGCCGGGGTGTCGTCGTAGCGCCACTGGTCGGTGGTCAGGTACCAGAAGCCGGTGGAGATCATCTGGCGGGCGGGACGCTGCCAGTCCAGGGCGAAGGCCCACTGCTGCCAGCCGGAGACGGGACGGACCTTCTCCTGGCCGACGTAGTGCGCCCAGCCGCCACCATTGACACCCTGCGTGGCGCACATGGAGGTCAGGGCGAGGATCGTGCGGTAGATCTCGTCGGCGTGGTAGTAGTGGTTGATGCCGGCTCCCATGACGATCTGGGAGCGGCCGCCGGAGTCGATGGCGTTCTGGGCGAACTCGCGGGCTACGCGGATGGCCGCGGGTGCGGCCACGCCGGTGAGCTCGCTGGCCCAGGCGGGGGTGCCGGGCACGGTCGCGTCGTGGTAGTCCTCGGGCCACTGACCGGGCAGCCCGGGGCGCTGGACGGCGTAGTTGGCCAGCAGCAGGTCGTAGACGGTCGTCACGAGGCGGCCGTCGGCCAGGCGGGTGGCGGGCACGCCGCGGCTCACGACGCCGCCGCCCACCGTGCCGGTGGGGGTCTGGGAGCCGGGCAGGTCGAAGCGGGGCAGCAGGATCTCGGTGGCCTCGATCTCGTGGCCGGCGGCGCGCAGCTCCTCGACGCTCATGATGGGGTCCAGGCCCTCCATGAGCAGGTTCCACCGGCCCGCGCCCTCGGGGTTGAAGCGGTCGGCGAGGGTACCGCCCGGGTCCTGGGGGCCGCGCTCGCGGTCCCACACGAGGGGGCGGAAGCTGTTGGCCGGCATGCCCTCGGCGACGCCGTTGACCTCGTCGGCGGTGACGAAGCGGCCGGGGACGGTGCCGGTGGCGTCGGGGGAGTCAACGAGCTCGACGAGGAAGGGTGAGTCGGTGTGGCGGCGCATGTAGTCCAGGAAGAAGGGCTCGCGGCGCCCGACGTGGAACTCACTGAGGATGACGTGGCCCATGGCCATGGCCAGCGCGCCGTCGGTGCCAGGGGCCACGCGCAGCCACTGGTCGACGAACTTCGTGTTCTCGGCGTAGTCGGGAGACACGCCGACGACCTTCTGCCCGTGGTAACGGGCCTCGGTCATGAAGTGGGCGTCAGGGGTGCGGGTGGTGGGCAGGTTGGAGCCCCACATGATGAGGTACTGGGCGTTGTACCAGTCGCCGGCCTCGGGCACGTCCGTCTGGTCTCCGAAGACCTGCGGTGAGGCGGGCGGCAGGTCCGCGTACCAGTCGTAGAAGGACAGCATGGTGCCGCCGATGAGCTCGTGGAAGCGGGCGCCCGCCCCGTAGGAGATCATCGACATGGCGGGGATGACGGAGAAGCCGGCGCAGCGGTCCGGGCCCCAGGTGCGGATCGTGTGGACGTAGGCGGCGGCGATGATGTCCATGGCCTCGTCCCAGCCGACCCGGACCATCCCTCCCTTGCCGCGGGCGGACTTGTAGGCGCGGGAGGTCTCGGGGTCCCCGGTCACCTCGGCCCAGGCGGCGACGGCGTCGCCGTCGTTGCGCTTACGGGCGGCCCGGAAGGCGTCGAGCAGGACGGAGCGCACGTAGGGGTAGCGGATGCGGGTCGGCGAGTAGGTGTACCAGGAGAAGGCGGCGCCGCGGGGGCAGCCGCGGGGCTCGTACTCCGGCATGTCCGGCCCGGTGGTCGGGTAGTCGGTGATCTGCTTCTCCCAGGTGATGACGCCGTCGGTGACGTAGACCTCCCAGGCGCACGAGCCCGTGCAGTTCACCCCGTGGGTGGAGTGGACCATCTTGTCGTGGCTCCAGCGGTGGCGGTAGAAGGTGTCCGCCTCGCGCCCGCCCTCGAGGAAGAGGCGCCTGGCGTCGGCCGAGGGGGTGCCGCGGCGCAGGTAGGAGCCCATCCTCAGCAGGCCGGGCACGGACTCGACGGGGGTTCCGGGGCCGGGGACGACGGAGTCTTTGGGAGCAGTCATCGTGGTTCCTTGACGTGCGTGGGGGTGCGGTGGCGAAGCGGGCTCAGCCCGGACGCTTGGCGTTGGGCCGGGCGTAGCGGATCCAGCAGATGACGGCGCACAGGACACAGAAGGCCGCGCAGCCGTAGAAGAAGACGGAGGTCTCGATGACGGTCAGCGCGATGCCGACGAGGAAGGGGCCCAGCGAGGCGACGGCGGCGGTGAAGCCGATCGCCCCGCCCGCCTGCCGCTTGGGCATGATCATCGGCATCTGCTTGAAGGTGGAGGCGTTGCCGACACCGGCGAAGAAGAACATGGTGAGCAGGCCCGCCATGAAGACGGGGAAGTCGCCGGGCGAGTCCGCGGTGGCGGCCTGGAAGCCGCAGAAGGCCATGGAGGCGGCCATGCCGATGGCGGAGACGAAGGTCCAGATGGCGCCGCCGAAGCGGTCGCACAGGGGACCCCAGGCGAAGCGGAGGAAGGAGCCGATGAGGGTACCGATGAAGGCGTAGGAGGCGCCCTTGGGCAGGTCCGCGGCGGACAGGGTCCCGGCGAGGGTGGAGGAGGCGCCGTAGGTGTTGTTAATGATGTTGGCGGTCTGCGCGGCGAAGCCGGAGAAGATGCCGAAGGTCATGATGTAGAGGACGGTCATGAGCCAGGTGTCGGGGTTGCCGAAGATGTCGAGCTGCTGCCTGACGTTGGCCTTGACCGGGACGTCCTTGATGAAGCGGAAGGCCAGGAACGCGGCGATGAGGGACCAGGGCAGGAAGAAGACGGTCGCGTTGAACACGTGCGGGGCGCCCTCGGCGTAGGGCGTCACCCAGGTGAGGCCGAACAGGCTGGTGCTCATGAGGAAGGGGGCGGCGAGCTGGATGACGCTCATGCCCATGTTGCCCAGGCCTCCCTGCAGGCCCAGGGCGGTGCCGGACTTGCTCTTGGGGAAGTAGAAGCCCGTGGAGGGCATGTAGCCGGAGAAGGTGGCGGCACCGATACCGCAGGTGAAGGCCAGGCCCAGGAGCGTGACGAAGGAGGTGCCGGGGTTCTGCACGGCGAAGAACCAGCCGAGCATCGGCAGGACGAAGAGGAGGGAGGACCAGCCGATCATCCGGCGCGAGCCGATGGTGGCGGGCAGGAACATGTAGATGAGCCTCAGGGCCCCGCAGGACAGGCCCGGCATGGACGTGATCCAGTAGATCTCGTTCTTGCTCAGGCTGAAGCCGATCTCGTTGAGGCGCGGGGCGACGGCCGAGGGCAGGAACCAGACCGTGAAGCCGAGGGTGAGCGAGAAGGTCGTGATGGCGAGGGTCGTCCACGCGATCCGCGAGCTCCAGCGCTCGGGCTCCTCGGGGTTCCACCCCTGCAGCACCTTGCCTGAGGTGTCGAGGGCGGGGGTGTCCTGTGGGACGGACTGGCTCATGGATGCTCCTGTCTGACGCAGTGCGGGGCTCGCGCTCGGGGCGAGAGGGACGGGGAATGGTGTCGACCTGGCGTCATGATGAGTGAGCGGTCCCCGCGGCGCGGAGGGTGGACTTTTGTCCCGGAACGGCGCGGCTCCGGGGTGCCCGATTTATCACGAGCCGACATGTATTAAGCGATGATTGTCTTCGCTAATTTATGGTGGCTGCGGCGCGGGCGAGGGCGGCACCCGCATCGCCGGGGACCGTGCCTGCGCGGGGCTACCGTGGGGACATGAGCACAACCTCCCAGCCCGAGTCGGCCACCCCCACCGCGGCCGACGCCGACGCCATCGTCCAGAAGGCCCTCGCCCCCCTCGGCGAGCCGGTGCGCGGCGCCGTCATCACCGTCTCCGACCGCTGCGCGAGCGGGCAGCGTGAGGACGCCTCCGGCCCGCTGGCCCAGCGCCTGCTCGGCGAGCACGGCGTCGTCGTCGAGGAGGTCGTCGTCGTGCCCGACGACATCGACGCGGTGCAGGCCGCCCTGCGTGCCGCCGTCGCCGACGGCGCCCGGGTGGTCCTCACCACCGGCGGCACCGGCGTCACCCCCTACGACCTCACCCCCGAGGCCACCGCCCCGCTGCTCGTCACCCGCCTCGAGGGCCTGGAGGCCCAGGTCCGCGCCCACGGCCTGACCAAGACCCCGCTGGCCGGGCTCTCACGAGGCCTCGTCGGCGTCACCAGCCGCCAGGCCGACGGCGCCCTCGTCGTCAACGCCCCCGGCTCACGCGGCGGGGTCAAGGACACGGTCGCAGTCATCGGCCCGCTCGTGCCCCACGTCCTCGAGCAGCTCGGCGGCGGGGACCACTGAGCGGCGGCCGCCCGGTGGCGGGGCCTCAGCCGTCCCGCTCCCAGGCGGCGACCTCCTGCCACGTGTCCAGGTCGCACCCCGCGCTGCGCAGCGCCCCCAGGTCCACCTCCAGCGGTGCGAGCGCGCCCAGGGTGCGTCGGACCGCCACGTCGCGCAGCGGCACCCCCTCGGGTGTGACGGCCTCGCCCAGGGCGGCGCTGCGGTAGACACCGACGAGGTACTGGCGGTGCTCGCCGTCGACGCTCACCGCGCCCGCGGCCCGCGGCTCCCGGGCCAGGCGGGCGGCCAGCGGGGGCAGGGCGCGCCACGCCTCGGGCGCGTCGCAGGTGAGCACGGCCGTCACCGGGGCGGGGCCGGCCTGGCGCAGGGCCAGCAGCCCGGCCCCGACCCCCGCCACGGGGCCGCCCAGCGGCGGGTCCTCCAGGGCGCGCAGCACGCCGTCGGGCAGGGCCACCTTCTGGGGCGCGACGACGACGACGCGCCCCAGCCTGAGCACGGGGCGCAGGCCCTCCAGCCCCACCAGCACGTGGTCGATGAGGCGGGCGCCGCGGGCCACGACGTCGGGCTTGGAGACCCCGCCCAGGCGCCGGGCGGTCCCGCCCGCGAGCACGATGACGTCCAGGGCCGGTGGGCTCGTCCCGGCGTCCGGGCCGCCGGGCGCCCCCTGCGCGGGCACGTCTCAGGCCTCGTCGGCGGGGCGGACCCAGTCGCCTGAGCGCCCGCCCGACTTCGCCGTCACCTGCGCCTGGCGCAGGCACACCGAGCGGTCCACCCCCTTGACCATGTCGACGACCGCCAGGCCCGCGACCGTCGCGGCCGTCAGCGCCTCCATCTCGACCCCCGTCCGGTCGGCGGTGCGCACCGTCGTCTCGATGCGCACGCCCTCGTCCTCGACGGCGAGGTCGACGCTGCACCCGTGCACGCCGATGACGTGGGCCAGGGGCAGCAGCTCGGGCGCCTTCTTGGCCGCCGCGATGCCCGCCACGCGGGCCACCGCCAGCACGTCGCCCTTGGGGACGGTGCCGTCGCGCAGGGCGGCGACGACCCGGGGCGCGCAGGCCACGAAGCAGCTCGCGCTCGCGGTGCGCACTGTCGGCTGCTTGGCGGTGACGTCGACCATGTAGGCGGCGCCGGCCTCGTCCAGGTGGGTCAGGCGGATCTGCGAGGGGTCGGTCACGGGTCTCTCCGTTCGGGGTCGGGACGGTCGGGGTCAGGACAGGAGGCGGTGCGGGGGCAGGTGCAGGGCCGCGGCCGGGCGCGACAGCGCCAGGAGGCCGACCTCCTGGCCCGCCTCGACCGAGGGCGTGTGGGCCTCGACCACCGCCAGGGCCTGGGCGGCCTGGAGCGAGGCGACCAGGTGGGAGCCCGAGCCCAGCCGGTGCACGGGCTCCACCCACGGGACCGGGTGCTCGGGGCCGGGCCGCTGGGCGGTGGCGCCGACGGCGGCCGCCTGCGCGTCCCGCGGCTCCGTCACCAGGCGCACCGGCACGTACTGGCGCCTCGGCCCGGCCGGGCGCCAGCCCACGGCGGCGCGCGCCGGAGCCGGTTCCAGCGCGGCCGTGGCGGCCGCGGCCCCGTTGCCGGCGAGGACCGCCAGCGCGGGGGCCACGAAGACCGTGAAGGACACGAGCACGCTCACCGGGTTGCCCGGCAGCATGATGACGGGCACTCCCCGGCCGTCCTCGGTGCGCAGCGTGCCACGGCCCTGCGGCTTGCCCGGCTGCATCGCCACCTTCGTGAAGGACAGGCTGGCGTCGCGGCCGTGCTCGGCGGAGGCGGCGAGCATCGTCAGCGGGTCGAAGGCCCCGGCGGACACGCCCCCCGAGGTCAGCACGAGGTCGGCGCCCACCGCTGCCTCACGCAGCACCCGCGCGAGCTCCGCCGCGCTGTCCCCGGCGCGCAGCACCCTCACGCTCTGGGCGCCGTGCTCGGTGAGCAGGCCGGCGAGCAGCAGGCCGTTGGAGTCGGGGACGGCTCCGGGCGTGAGCGCCGTGCCCGGGTCCACGAGCTCCGCACCGGTGGACACGACGGCGACCCGCGGGCGCGGGTGGGCGAGCACCGCGGCGCGGCCCACGGAGGCGAGGGTGGACAGGGCCGCGGCCGACAGCACCGTTCCCGCCTGCATGACCGGGGAGCCGACGCTCACGTTCTCACCCGCGTAGCGCACGTTGAGCCCCACGCGCGCCTCGGCGCGGATCTCCACAGCCCGGGGCAGGGGCGCCTCACCCGGCCGCTGGTCCGTGTCCTCGACCTTGACGACGGCGTCGGCCCCCTCGGGCAGGACGGCGCCGGTCATGATGCGCATCGCGGTGCCGGGGGCCAGCGGGCCGGGGGCCGCGCCCGCGGGGGCGTCACCCGAGACGGGCAGGACGACGGGGGCCTCACCGGCGCCCGCGGTCTCGGCGGCGCGCACCGCGTAGCCGTCCATCGCCGAGTTCGTCCACGGCGGCACGGCCAGGGCGGCGGTGAGGTCCTGGGCGAGGACGAGGCCGTGGGCCCGCGCCAGCGGGACCGTGGTCGCCTCCAGCGGTGTGAGCGCGCCCAGCAGCTCGGCGAGGTAGTCTTCGGATGAGCGCAGGTGCTGCGGGTGAGGCATCTCTGGTCCTTTCGTCACAGGGTCGTGCGTCGTGTCACAGGACGTCGCGGTCTGGGCCGGTGGTGTGCGCCCGGGCCGGTGGACGGCGTCGGGCCCGCACGTGCCCGACGTGTACGGTCGGGACCGTCGTCCCACGCCCGGGGCCGCCCGGCCCGCACAAGGAGAATCATGACGCAGAGCCACGCCGTCGTCGTCCGCGCCGAGGTCACACAGGAGGACGTCAGCGCCTGTGACCTGGCGCGAGCCGTCGAGCACCGTGCCGCCGGCGCCGTCGTGACCTTCGACGGGATGGTGCGCGACCACGACGGTGGACGCAGCGTCACCGGGCTGACCTACCACGCTCACCCGACGGCGGGGGAGGTCGTCGCCCAGATCGCCGCGCAGATCGCCGCACGCCCGGGCCTGCGCGCCGTCGCCGTCGTCCACCGGGTGGGAGAGCTGTCCATCGGTCAGACGGCCCTGGCCGTGGCCGTGAGCGCCGACCACCGGGCGCCCGCCTTCGACGCGGTGCGCGACCTCGTTGAGGAGGTCAAGGAGCGCCTGCCGGTGTGGAAGCACCAGGCCTTCGACGACGGCAGCAAGGAGTGGTCCAACTGCGCCTGAGCGGGGCCGCGCGCTGCCACGCCGCGCACCCGGGGGCTCAGCCGCCCGCGAAGGGCGGCAGGACGTCGACCCGGTCGCCGTCCTCAAGGGGGGTGAGGGAGTCCGCCGGCGTCGACAGCGAGTTGACGAGGAAGGTGCACACGCCCACGACCTTCGCCATCGCCAGGTCGCGCCCGGCGAGCTGTTCGCGCAGCCGGGCGAGCGTCGTGCCCGCCTCGACCTCCAGGCGTTCCTGCGGGCGCCCGGCGGCCTCAGCCGCCGCGGCGAAGTAGTGCACCTCGATGGAGGTCGTCGGGGACGGGGTCATGGGGGCTCCTCTGCTTCGGCGGGCCCACGGTAGCAACGCCACGGGGCGGTGGGGGATCAGCCTCCGATGGCGGACATCGTGCGCGACGGGCGCTCGAAGCCGTCCGGCGTGTGCCAGGGCTCGTCCGTCCCGTGCGCCAGGGGCTTGCCCCAGGTCGTCTGGGCCCAGATCCGCATGATCTCCTCGTCCGAGGCCCCCTGGCGCATCGGGGCGCGCAGGTCCGTCTCCTGGGAGGAGAACAGGCAGGTCATGAGCCTGCCGTCCGCGGTCACACGCGTGCGGTCGCAGTCAGAGCAGAAGGGGGCGGTGACCGAGGAGATGATCCCCACACTGCCGCCCGGGTAGGCCCCGTAGGCGCCCTCGCCGGCGGCCACCCGCCACAGGGTGGCCGGGCGCCGGTCGGGTCGGCCGATCGCGGCGAGCTCGAATCCCGCCTGCTCCAGCACCCGCAGCACCTCGTCGCGTCCGACGACCTCCTGGGGCCGCCAGGTCTCCCGGGGGCCCAGCGGCATGTGCTCGATGAAGCGCAGCTGCCAGCCGCTGCGCAGGCACTGCGCCAGCAGCCGGGGCGCCCGCTCCTCCAGCGCCCCGGCGACGGCGACGGCGTTGACCTTGACGGGGCTGAGCCCCACCTCCTGGGCGGCGGCGATCCCGCGCAGGACGTCGTCGAGGCGGTCACGGCGTGTGACGGCGGCGTACTCGACCGGGTCGAGGGAGTCGAGGGAGATGTTGACCCGGCCCAGGCCCGCCTCACGCAGGCCCGCGGCCCGCTTGTCCAGGCCCAGGCCGTTGGTGGTCAGGCCCACGTCCACCGGCGCTCCCGAGCGGGTGCGCAGCCCGGCGACGGCGGCGACCACCTCCTCCAGGTCGCGGCGCAGGAGCGGCTCGCCGCCGGTGAGCCTGACCCTCTCGACCCCCAGGTGCTCGACGGCCAGGCGGGCCAGGCGGGCGAGCTCGGCGACCGTCAGCAGGTCCGGGGTCGGCAGCCACTGGAGCCCCTGGGCGGGCATGCAGTAGGTGCAGCGCAGGTTGCAGCGGTCCGTGACGGACAGGCGCAGGTCACGCACCGTGCGCCCGTGGCGGTCCACGAGCCGGGTGATCGGCCCGGTGGCGAGGGCCTCGGGCGCCTGCGGGGCGTCCTGCGGCCCGCGGCGCGCGCCACGCAGCGCGGGCGTGGGCAGGTCCACGACCGTGCGGCGGCTCAGGGTAGGCATGCGCTGAGGATAACCAGGGGCCTGCCGTGGCAGCCGTCGGCGTGACGCGGGCGACGGCGCGACAGCGTCACACCTGGTGCGCCGTCGCCCGCACGGCACTCAGGCGGTGCGCAGGATGTGGACACGGGCGAAGCCCTCGCCGACCTCAAGCACGCTGTACTCGAAGCTCAGGGGCAGCTGGTCGAGCTGGGCGAGCAGCGGTGTGGGCACGTGCGGGGCGAGCAGGTCGAAGCCCTCGCCGACGGCCATGCTGGAGGCGGCGCCGATGATCGCCGGGTGACGCAGGCGGTGGGGGATGGGGCGGGCGTCCAGCGTGAGGGGACCGTCTGCGTGGCCGCAGCCGCAGCCCGCGTGGGAGCGGGTTGGCTGGACGGGGACGAGCCTGGGCTCAGGGGGTCGAGTGGACTCGGTGGGCTCGCTCACGGTGGGCTCCTTCTGACGGGCTTGCGGTCGTCCTCCCGATCCCGGGGTGGACAGCAGCGCCTTGGCGCACGCCCCCTACTTTATTACGGTGTGAACTGTGAGAAACAAGGTGGCTCCGCGCCTCGCCGTCCTGGCCCTCGGAGCCGCCTGCCTCCTGGCTGGGCTCGACTCGGCCCTCCTGCGCCTGGGCGCCTGGGCCCCCGTCGCAGGAGACGGCGCCTCCCTCAGCGCCCGCCTGTCCGCTCTCCACGGTCCCCTCATGCTCGTCGGCTTCCTCGGCACCGTCATCGCCCTCGAGCGCTCCGTCGCCGCACGTCGGGCCTGGGCCCACCTCGCCCCCGCCGGCTCGGCCATCGGCTGCCTCGCCCTCCTGCTCGGCGCCCCCGCGCCCCTGGGGCGGGGCCTCGTCCTCACCGGGGCCCTCACCCTGCTCGCCGTCTACCGGCGCGTGCACCGCCGAGCCCCCTCCACCGCCGTCGACATCGAGTCCCTGGGTGCCGTCAGCCTTGCCCTGGGAGACCTCGTCTGGCTCCTGGCCCCCGACGATCTCACCGCCGCCGTCCCCCTCTGGCTGCTCTTCCCCACCCTCACCATCGTCGGGGAGCGCCTCGAGCTCGCCCGCGTCGCCTTCATCGACGAGGTCGTCGAGCGCACCGTACGGGGACTGGCCCTGGCCGCCGTCCTCGGGGTCTGCCTCCTGGGCGTGGTCGAGACCGCCCACGTGCTGGTTGGCGCTGCCCTGCTGGGGCTTGCCGTCGTCATGTCCTGGCACGACGTCGCCCGCCGCACCGTCAGGGCCCGCGGCACCGCGATGGCCGGGCCCCGCTTCATGGCCGCCTCCATGCTCGCCGGCTACGTCTGGCTCGCCGTCGCCGGCACCACCTGGACCCTGTTCTCCCTGCGCGGGGGCACCGGCCCCGCCTACGAGGCCGTCATCCACAGCCTCACCCTCGGCTTCGCCTTCTCCATGGTCCTGGCCCACGCGCCCACGATCATCCCGGCGCTCATCCACCGCCGCCTGCCCTACCACCGTGCCATGTGGCTGCCCTACGGGCTTCTGCACGGCGGCCTGGTCGTCCGGCTCGCCGGCCTGGCCGCGGACGCCGCCGTACCCTGGCAGGCGGGCGGTGTGCTCGGCGTCGTCGCGGTGCTCACCTTCCTGGCCATCGCCGTCACCCGCGTCCTCACCGGCGGGACCCTCGCCGCCGGACGGGGCGCCGTGCGGGCCACGGGGCGGGGCTCGCGTCCGGCCGCGGGCCGGGGCGAGAGCCGGGGAGAGGACCAGTCCGAGGGCCGGGACGCCGAGCTCCCGGCCGAGACGGCACAGGTCTCGCCGCCGACGGCGGGAGCGGAGACGACGTCGTGACCCCACCCATCCCTCTGGCCGCCCCCGGCGCCCCGCGCCCGCCCCTGCGCAGGCACCCGCGCCGCACCACCCAGGTGCGACGCAACCTCGTCGTCCTCGCCTGGCTCGTCGTGGCCGCCGTCCTCGCCCTCATCGTCCTGACCGGGGGCCGCGAGGACTGGAGCCCGTGGCTGCCCCTGCACGCCCTGCTCCTGGGCGGCATCGGCTCGGCCATCACCACCTGGTCCGCGCACTTCGCCGACACGCTGCTGCACCGCCCGGCCCTGGGCGGCGCCGCCCTGCTCGACGCCCGCCTGTACGCCCACAGCCTCGGCGCCGCCCTCGTCCTGATCGGCGCCACCACGGGCACCGGCCCGCTCACCGTCGTCGGTGTCGGCACGGTGATCCTCACCGCCCTCACCGGGGTCCTGGCGATCACCGTGCAGTACCGCAGGGCCATCGCCCCACGTATGGCAGCCCTCGCCCTGCACTATGCCGTCGCCCTTGTGCTGCTCGCCGTCGGCGTCAGCTTCGGCTACCTCATCATGTGGACGGGCGAGAACAGCCGTGCCGACCTGTCCGCCGCCTTCTACGTCGCCCACACGATGACGCTGCTCCTCGGCTTCGTCGGCATCACCGTGCTGGGCACCCTCACCGTCCTGTGGCCCACGATGCTGCGCACCAAGATGGAGCCCGAGGCGCCCCGGTGGGCCGCTGCGAGCCTGCCCGTCCTCGTCGCCGGAACCGCCCTCGTGGCCGCCTCGGGGACGTGGGCGCCCCTGGCGGCGCTCGGAGCCCTCGTCTACCTCGGCGGTGCCGCGGGTGTGCTCGTGCCCGCCTGGAAGACCGCCGGGCGTGTTCCTCCCACCTCCTTCGCCACGGCCTCCGCGGCGGCCGCCGTCCTCTGGTTCGTCGCCTGCGTCCTGTGGGTCGGGGCCGGCATCAGCGTCGCGGGCACCGGCCTGGCCGACCCCGGGGCAGCCCGTGGCGTTATCCACGCCGTGCGGGTGCCGCTCGCCGCAGGCTTCGCCCTGCAGATCCTGGCCGCCGCCCTGTCCTA
Organism: Actinomyces sp. W5033; assembly: GCF_051303165.1. Classification (NCBI taxonomy): domain Bacteria; kingdom Bacillati; phylum Actinomycetota; class Actinomycetes; order Actinomycetales; family Actinomycetaceae; genus Actinomyces; species Actinomyces sp. W5033. The sequence goes on from NZ_JBPPGD010000002.1 coordinate 120,516, forward strand.
CCTCACGCCCGTCATGCTGGGCGGGGGACCGGCGGCCACCCGGGCAACCAACGCGATCATGGACCGCGCCGCCGGCTACCGGCTGGTGACGGCCAACACCTGCCTCCTGCTCGCCGTCCTCACGCCCCTGGCCTGGCCCGTGCGCGCCGTCACCGGCCTCGTCGCCGCGGTCGTGGCCGCCTACGTCCCGGTGGCCATGGCCCTGAGCTGGGTGGCGCTGCGCCGCCTGCCCCGCAGGAAGGGGCCCGACGCCGTCGCCCCCGGCGGCGCCGCCCCCGGGACAGGACCCACCACCTGGACCCCGGCCGGCAAGGCCGTGCCCGCCGCACCCACCCCGCCCGGACCCTCGTCGGCCGAGCAGACCGACCCGGCCCAGACCAGCCCCGCCCAGACCCCGCCAGACCAGAAGGACGCCCGAGATGAGTGACACCACCGAGCCCACCCGGCCCGGCGACAAGCCCGGGGCCGACGCTCCCGCGCACCCGACCCAGCCCGCCCCCGCGGGCGCCGGGCCGTCGGTGGCGCCACGGGCCGCCGTCACCGCGGGCACCGCCCCCGCGCCCGCCCGCCCGGTGCGCACGGCAGCGGGAACCGCCCCCGAGGGCCCGCGGTCCACCGACCGCCGCGGGGCCCTGCTCGGCCTCGTCACCACCGGCGCGGCCGTCGTCGTCGGCTCCGTCGCCGCCAACCGCACCGCCTCGGCCACGGCCCCCGCCGTCGGCGCCGTCGCGGCCACCGGCAACACCGTTGAGATCACCGTGACCGTCAACGGCATGCGCTTCGTGCCCGAGACCATCGACGTCGCCGCCGGGGACCACCTGATCATCACCCTCGACAACACCGCCGACCAGGTCCACGACCTCGTCCTAGAGACCGGCGCCACCACCGGGCGCGTCGCCGCAGGCGCCAGCGCCACCCTCGACGCGGGCGTCATCACCGGCCCCACCGAGGGCTGGTGCTCCATCGCCGGCCACCGCGCCCAGGGCATGGTCCTGCACATCACCACCGACGGCACCTCCGACCACGCCGGGCACGCCGGCCACTCCGGCCACCACCACGCCTCGGGCGCCGCGGCCGTCCTCGACTACCAGGCTCCTCTTCCCGAGGGCTTCGAGCCCTTCGATGCCGCCCTCGCCCCCGCGCCGGCCCGCACGACCCACCGCCACACCTTCACCGTCACCGAGATCGACGGCGCCTACGTGGGAGCCGGCGTCACCCAGACCCGCTGGACCTTCAACGGCACCTACCCGGGCCCCGTCCTGCGCGGCAGGGTCGGCGACGTCTTCGAGATCACCCTCGTCAACGAGGGCACGATGAGCCACTCCATCGACTTCCACGCCGGGATCGTCCCACCCGACGACGTCATGCGCTCCATCAACCCCGGTGAGAGCCTCGTTTACACCTTCACCGCCGCCCACGCCGGCATCTGGCTCTACCACTGCTCCACCGCCCCCATGAGCGTGCACCTGGCCTCCGGGATGCACGGCGCCGTTGTCATCGACCCCGACGGGCTGGCCCCGGTGGACCGCGAGTACGTCCTCATCCAGTCCGAGATCTACCTCGGGCCCGAGGGCGGGGACACGGACGCCGGCAAGGTCGCGGCCAAGACACCGGACCTCATGTGCTTCAACGGCGTCGCCTTCCAGTACGCCCTGGCGCCCCTCGAGGCCCGGGCGGGCGAGCGGGTGCGCCTGTGGGTGCTCGACGCCGGGCCCTCACTGGCCTCCTCCTTCCACGTCGTCGGGCTGCAGTTCGACACGGTCTTCCTCGAGGGCGCCTACACGCTTGGCGGGCCCGAGGGCCTGGGACGGGCCTGGGGCGGCGGGTCCCAGGCGCTGGGCCTGCAGCCGGCGCAAGGCGGGTTCGTCGAGGCGGTCGTGCCCGCGGCCGGCCGCTACCCGATGGTCACCCATGCCTTTGCTGACATGGAGAAGGGGGCCATGGCGGTCCTCAAGGCCACCGACTGAGCCGGGCAGGGCCCGGCCCACCAGCAGCGGTGCGTCAGTCCACCAGACGCAGGTGGCAGCCGTCGGGTCGCAGGGGCTCGACGACGACCCGTGCCCGCTCCCGCCCGCCCGGGTTAGTCGCGGCGTCGTTGCGGCGCAGCTCCTCGTTGAGGAAGGCCTCGTGCATGACGCACACGAGGGTGTGAGGCGCCCTTGAGCGCGTCACCAGGGGGCAGGCGCGCAGCAGGACGCACCCGCCGCCGTGGTGCTCGGGCGCGAAGCCCATCCTCGTCAGGTGCGGCTCGAGGGCTGCCACGCGCTCCTCGTCGCTCATGGGCGTGCTGTCCTCGCGCCCCTGGACCGGCGGCGCGTCGGTGACCACCGCCCAGCGGCGGCCGATCTCCTGGGCGCAGCGCAGCCCGGACTCATCGGTCCCGATGGTCTCGCACACGACGTCGAGGAGCGTGAGGTAGGAGTCCAGGACATCCTCGGGGTCCGGCGCCGTCGAGGAGTACAGGATCGAGGGGCGCCCGCGCCGGCCCGTCGCGCGGCTCTGCGAGGCGACGAACCCCGCCGAGATGAGGGCGTCCAGGTGCTCGCGCACCGTGTTGTGGTGCAGGCCCAGGGCCGTGGCGACCTCCAGGGCCGTGACCGCCTCGGTGCAGGACTCCACGTGCTCAAGCACCCTGCGGCGCGTGGGCGGCAGCGCCGAGCGGGTTGACAGGTCCGCCCACGAGGGGCGTGGCGCACGATGGGACGAGGACGGGGACACGCACCTCACCCTAGACCCGGCCGGATGGGCGTGCCGGACGCGTCATCGCCCAGTAGGCCGGCAGCGGCTCCTGGTCCAGTACCGCCGTCTGGTGGAAGCCCAGGCGCTCGTACAGGCGGCGTGAGCCCGGCGAGGTGGACTCCAGGTGCGCGGTGGCGCCCTGGGCGTCCACCCGCCGCAGACCGTGGCGCAGCAGGGCTGTGCCCGTGCCGGTGCCGCGCGCGTGCGCCGCGACGGCCACCATGTACAGGTACCAGTGCGGCTGGGCCGGGCGGGCGGCCTCGCACTGGGCGCCGTCGAGCAGGACGAGGTCCCAGGCGCCTCCCAGCACCTCCAGGTCAAGGCCCGCAGGGACCTCGTTGCCCGGCCCCAGCGGTCCCGCCGGGTCGCCGTCCTCCTCGGCCGGCACGGGGGCGTCCCACAGGGTGGCCCCCAGCAGCCGCTCCTGGCCGTGGGCACCGGTGCCCACGGCCAGGTCGACGACGGCGTCCGCCCGCCGGGAGGGATCAGCACACAGGTAGTGGTCGGCGAGCTCGACCCGGTGCAGGTGCTCCAGGGCGCGGCGCGCGTGCGGGGCCGCCGCTGCGATGGCACCCATGAGGGGGTCGGTGAGGAACACGTCGGTGAGCAGGGCGGTGACGGCCTCGAGGTCCGCGGGGGTCCCGGGACGGATGTCGACGGACGTGCGCATCAGTGCTCGCGCTCCTTGCGGTGTGAGACAGGAACCGGGTCCTCGGCCTCCAGCGAGGGCGCCAGCAGCCGGCGGAAGGAGTCAACGCGGGCCTGGCGCCGGGCGCCAACGCCGTCGTCCTGTCCTGCGGCGCCCCACCAGGCGTCCAGGGCGCAGTCGATGACGCCGGCCTCGTGCGTGCAGCCGCGCGGGCAGTCCTCGGCCACCTCAGACAGGTCCGGGAAGCCACGCAGGACGTCCGCGCTGGAGACGTGGGAGACCCCGAAGGAGCGCACCCCCGGGGTGTCGATGACCCAGCCGCCGTCGGGCAGCTCGAGCGCCTGCAGGTTCGTCGAGGTGTGGCGGCCGCGTCCCGTGACCTCGTTGACGTGCCCGGTGACACGGTCCGCCCCCGGCACGAGGGCGTTGATGAGGGTTGACTTGCCGACTCCGGAGTGCCCGACGAAGACGCTCGTGCGCCCGCCGATGACCTCGCGCACCGCCTCCACGCCGTAGCCGCCCGCCCGCGAGGCCTCGGCACGGCTCGACTCGTCCAGGCGCGTGGCCACCGACCGGATGCCGAGCGGCTCGTAGAGGGCCAGCAGGGGGGCGGCGTCGGCCAGGTCCGACTTGGTGAGCACGAGCAGCGGCTCCATGCCCGCGTCGTAGGCGGCCACGAGGTAGCGGTCGATCATACGCGGGCGTGGCGAGGGGCTGGCGACAGAGGTGACGATGACGAGCAGCTCGGCGTTGGCGACCACCGGCTTCTCGGTGCCGGCTGCGTCACCGTCCTCGGCGCTGCGGCGCAGCAGCGTGCGGCGCTGCTCGATGCGCACCATCCGGGCGAGCGTGTCCTTGCGGCCGCTGACGTCCCCGACGACGGCCACTCGGTCACCGACGACGACCTTGCCGCGCCCGAGCTCGCGGGCCTTCATGGCTGTGATGTCGCCCGATCCGTCCTTGGTGAGGGAGGTCTCCTCCAGGCGGATGCGGTAGTGCCCGCGGTCGATGCGGGTGACAGTGCCGTGGTGGGCGTTGGTGTGTGCGGGACGCTGCTTGGTGCGCGGTCGCGAGCCCCTACCGGGCCGCACCCGCACGCGCGGGTCGTCGGTGCCCGTGTCGCGGCGGGCCATCAGCGCCTCCTCCTGTGCCCTGCGGGGCGGTGCCCGTCCGGGCCCTGGGCGAGCACCGCCTCCCACAGGGCGGGGAAGCCCGGCAGGGTCTTGGAGGTGCAGGCGACGTCGTCAAGGGTGGTGCCCGGCACGGCCAGGCCGACCAGTGCGGCGAAGGTCGCCATCCGGTGGTCGGCATAGGCGCGCATTGGGGCCGGAGTCAGGCGGGCGCCGTCGGGCAAGGCGTCGATCTCGATGCCGTCGGAGCGCTCGCGGGCGCTGGCGCCCAGGCGCCGGGCCTCGGCCACGAGGGCGGCCAGGCGATCGGTCTCGTGGCCGCGCAGGTGCGCGATGCCGCTGAGGCGTGAGGGGTGCCCCTGGGCCGAGGCGAGGACGGCCAGCGCGGTGACGGTGGGGGCGAGCTCCCCGACGGCGGACAGGTCCGCGGTGATGCCGTCGATCCGGCCGGTGCCGCGGCAGGTGAGGCGGAGGGTGCCGACGCCGTCGGGCTCGGTGGTGACCGTGCCGCCCAGGCGGGGCAGGAGCGCGCGCCAGGCGTTGCCGGCCTGGGTGGTGGAGGCCGGCCAGTGCTCGACGCTGACGGTGCCGCCCGCAACGAGGGCGGCGGCGAGGAAGGGACCGGCGTTGGACAGGTCCGACTCGATGCCCACCTGTCCGCCACCCGGGCGGCCCGGGTGCACCCGCCAGGTGCGACGGCCCTCAGGGAGGAGGGCGCTGGGCTCGTCTACGGCGACGCCCCGCTCGCGCAGGGCGGCGACGGTCATGGCGACGTGTGGCAGGGAGGGGACCGCGCCCGTCGGCGTGACGGCGAGGCCGCCGGGCAGCAGGGAGCCGGTGAGCAGCAGGGCGGAGAGGAACTGGGAGGAGGCCGAGGCGTCAAGGCTGACCCTGGTGGGGGACAGGGCGCCGGCGGGAGCGTTGACGTCGCCGCGGGCAGGGCCGGCGGCGGTGGGAGGGGCGAGACGTATGGGCAGGAACCCGGGCTCGCCCAGCCAGGTGACGCCGACGCCGAGGTCGGCCAGCGCCTCCATCAGGGGGGCAAGCGGACGCAGGCGGGCGCCGTCGTCGCCGTCGAGGATGACGGGGGCGTCGGCCAGCAGCACGAGCGGCGGGATGAATCGCATGACCGTGCCCGCCAGGCCGCAGTCGATGCGGCCCACGCCGTCGGGGCCGGTGGCCACGTGCAGGGGCAGCGGGGCGGGGGTGACGTGCAGGCGGGCGCCGTCGTCGCCGTCGAGATCGGTGAAGCGGGCACCGAAGGCGGTCAGGGCGGCGCGCATGAGCTCGGTGTCGCGCGAGTGGAGCACGCCGGCCAGGGTGGTGGGGGTGTCGGCGAGGGCGGCGAGCAGCAGGGCGCGGGCGGTGAGGGACTTCGAGCCGGGGAGTGTGACCACGGCGTTGAGGGGGCCGGTGGCCGCGGGGGCGGCCCAGGGGTGGTCGGGGGTGGGGGCGCTGAGCCCGTCCTGGCTGGTCACGGGCGACATTGTGTCAGGCGGTGGCAGGCGCTGCGCGTGGCCGGGGAACGCGGCCGGAGACACCCACCCGTCGTCGGCGGCGGCTTCGTGGCTCATGTTGGATCACCTGCGTGCGCTTGGACACCTGCGTGCGCGATTCAGGTGATCCAACGACATGCACGTGATCCAACGGTGCGGAGGTGATCCGACGGGCCCACGCTGCCCCACACAGCCCCCCGCTCAGAGGGCGTCGATGATGGCGTTGAAGGTCGCCGAGGGGCGCATGACCGCGTCCGTCAGCGCGTTGTCGGGCCGGTAGTAGCCGCCGATGTCCACCGGTGAGCCCTGGACGGCCACGAGCTCGGCCTGCACAGCCTCGTTCGCGCCCTCGAGCTGCGCCGCCACCGGGGCGAAACGCGCCGCCAGCCCGGCGTCCGCCGTCTGCCCCGCCAGCTCGCGCGCCCAGTACAGCGCCAGCCAGGCGTGCGAGCCGCGGTTGTCCACCGCTCCCAGGCGCCGCGCCGGGGAGCGGTCCTCCTCCAGCAGCGTCGTCGTCGCCGCGTCCAACGCCTCCGCGACCACGGCCGCCCGCGTGTTCCCACTGACCTCGGCGACGTGCCGCAGCGCCTCCGCCAGGGCCAGGAACTCGCCCAGGGAGTCCCAGCGCAGGTAGTTCTCCTCCAGCAGCTGGCGCACGTGCTTGGGGGCCGAGCCGCCCGCCCCCGTCTCGTACAGGCCTCCGCCGTTCATCAGCGGCACCACCGAGAGCATCTTGGCGCTCGTGCCCACCTCGAGGATCGGGAACAGGTCCGTGTTGTAGTCGCGCAGCACGTTGCCGGTCACGGAGATCGTGTCCTCGCCGCGGCGCGCCCGCTCCAGCGACAGGCGCGTGGCCGCCACCGGGTCCATGACGCGGATGTCCAGGCCCTCGGTGTCCTCCTCAGCCAGGTAGCGCTCGACGAGCCCTGCCAGGACCGCGTCATGACCGCGCTCGGGGTCCAGCCAGAACACGGCCGGGGCTCCGGTCGCGCGGGCGCGCACCACCGCCAGGTGCACCCAGTCGCGCACCGGGGCGTCCTGCGTGGTGCAGGCGCGCCAGATGTCACCCGCCTCGACCTCGTGCGACATCAGCACGGTGCCCGGCTCGACGCCCGCGCCCTCGGTGACGACCACCTCCACGGTGCCGGTCGCGGGCACGAGGAAGGTCTTGTCGTGCGAGCCGTACTCCTCGGCCTTGCGGGCCATGAGGCCGACGTTGGGCACCGTGCCCATCGTCGCCGGGTCAAGGGCGCCGTGGGTCTGGCAGTCCTCGATGACCGCCTGGTAGACGCCCGCGTAGGAGGAGTCGGGGATGACCGCCAGCGTGTCGCGCCGCGCCCCGTCCTTGTCCCACAGCGTGCCCCCACCGCGGATCATCGCCGGCATGGAGGCGTCGATGATGACGTCGCTGGGCACGTGCAGGTTCGTGATGCCGCGCTCGGAGTCGACCATGGAGATCGCCGGCCCGGCGGCGAGCTCGGCCTCGATCGAGGCCCGCACCTGCTCGCCCTCCTCCAGCGTCTCCAGCCCCGCCAGGACCGCCCCCAGGCCGTCGTCCGCGCGCAGGCCCGCCGCCGCCAGTACCTGGCCGTAACGGGCGAAGGTCTGCGGCAGGACGGCGCGCACGGCGTGGCCGAAGATGATGGGGTCGGAGACCTTCATCATCGTCGCCTTCAGGTGCACGGACAGCAGCACGTCCTCGGCCTTGGCGGCGGCGACCTGCTGGGTGAGGAAGGCGTCGAGCGCCGCCGCGCTCATGAAGGTCGCGTCCACGACCTCCCCCGCGGTGACGGCCAGCGTCTCGCGCAGCACCACCGGCGCGGCGCCGTCAGCGGGCAGGAGCCGGATCTGGAGCACACCGGCCTCGGGGACGACGACGCTGCGCTCGTTGTGGCGGAAGTCGTGCGAGGCCATGGTCGCCACGCGCGTGCGCGAGCGAGGGCCCCAGGTACCCATGGGGTGCGGGTGCGTGCGCGCGTAGGCCTTGACGGCGCGCGGGGCGCGACGGTCCGAGTTGCCCTCGCGCAGCACCGGGTTGACCGCGCTGCCCTTGACGGCGTCGTAGCGGGCGCGCACCTCGCGCTCGGCGGCGGTGGAGGGCTGGTCCGGGTAGTCGGGCACGTCCACGCCCTGGGCCTGCAGCTCGGCGATGGCCGTCTTGAGCTGGGGCACGGAGGCGGAGATGTTAGGCAGCTTGATGATCGTGGCGCGCGGCGAGGCGGTCAGGGCGCCCAGCGCGGCGAGGTCGTCCTCGGCCAGGTCGAAGGCCGCCATGACGCGCCCGGCCAGTGAGATGTCCGCCGTCGCCACGCTCACTCCAGCCGCCCCCAGGAAGCCCTCGACCACGGGCAGGAGGGAGTGGGTGGCCAGCATCGGCGCCTCGTCGGTCCAGGTGTAGATGACGTCGGCGTCGGACAGGCGGCTCATGTGCTGCTCCTTGAGGGGTGCGGGCGCTACGGTGCCAGCCTATCGGGTGGGGGTTAAGCCGCCTTGCCGGGTGAGGGCCATGAGGAGCAGCCCCGCCCCCAGCGCCGCGCCGCGGGTGAGGTGGGAGACGTGCCGCGCGCGCTCCTCGGCACCGTCCGCCACCCACACCGGGGCGTTGACGAGCGTGACGGGCGCATTGAGCCCGGCCAGCACAAGCGCGCAGGCCCGTGGTGCCGCGCCTGCCCCTAGGGCCAGGCCCGAGGCCAGGCTGACGGCCCCCATCGCCCGGCTGCCCAGGCGCAGCGCCGTCCCGGGCAGGGCAGGCAGGCCTGCCCGGGTGAGAGGGCCGCCCGCCCGCTGGACCCGGGCGGCGTGGACACCGGGCCGCAGGAGGGCGTCCACCCCGTCCACGACGAAGGGAGCGGCGAGCAGGACGCGGATGGCGGGCAGCAGGTTCATGGACCCATCCTGTCCCACGGCGCCCGGCTGGGCCTCGTGCGGCGGTGCCGGCACCGGGAACAAGGCCGCGGGCGCACGTGTTGGACCCCGTGATGACTGCACGCACCCTGGCAGCGGCCCGCGATCAGGCCGTGCCCCGACTGTTCCGCCCCGTGGGCCTCGCCGCGGCCGAGGAGGATCCTGCCCGCCCCCCGGGTGGACTAGGCTCGTGGGTGATGACCCACACCCCCACCAGCGAGCGGCTCGACGCGCTCGCCGTCGGACCTGGCGGCACCGAGGACGCTGACGACCTCGCGGGCACGGACCGCGCCCCCGCTGACGAGACTGAGGCCGAGCGCGCCGCCCGCTTCGAGGCCGACGCCCTTCCCTACCTCGACCAGCTCTACGGCGCGGCCCTGCGCATGACCCGTAACCAGGCCGACGCCGAGGACCTGGTCCAGGACGCCTACGCCAAGGCCTTCGCGGCCTTCCACCAGTACCGTCCGGGCACCAACCTCAAGGCCTGGCTGTACCGGATCCTCACCAACACCTTCATCAACTCCTACCGCAAGAAGCAGCGCGAGCCGCTGCAGTCGGACGCGGACACGGTCGAGGACTGGCAGCTGCACCGCGCCGCCTCGCACGACTCCGTAGGCCTTCCCAGCGCGGAGGTCCTCGCCCTGGACGACATGCCCGACGACGACATCAAGGCCGCCCTGGGTGAGCTGAGTGAGGAGCGCCGCCTGGCCGTCTACCTCGCCGACGTCGAGGGCTTCGCCTACAAGGAGATCGCCGAGATCATGGGCACCCCCATCGGCACGGTCATGAGCCGCCTGCACCGCGGGCGCCGTCAGCTGCGCGAGCTCCTGGCCGACCACGCCCGCCAGCTGGGCTACACCACCGACGACGACGGAGGCCGGGGCTGATGGGACAGGACGCTGCTCAGAACTGCTCCTGCACGGAGGCGCGCGCCCACCTGGAGGCCTTCCTCGACCACGAGTGCGACGGGGACCTGTCCACGCGCCTGGCGAGGCACGTGGCCACGTGCGAGCACTGCTCGCGCCTGGCCGACGCCGAGAACCACCTGCGTGAGATCCTGCGCTCGCGTTGCGCCGAGCAGGCTCCGCCCGAGCTGCGCGAGCGCGTCATCGGACGCTTGTCCGTCATGCGGGCGACGACGGTGACCTCCTCCACGACCGTCGTCAGCGACGGCACGACGACGGTGCGCAGCCAGACGGTGAGGGTCGTCCGCTCGCAGGCGTGACCCGCGCAACCTGGCGGCAGGTGGAATCGCTCGGGCCCGGTGTGCGAGGATGACGCCTGTTCAGCGCCCCGTCTGGGGCTGCCCAGACATTGAGGAGACCATGATGAGCAAGCGCGGTCGTAAGCGTCGCAGCCGTGCCAAGTCCGGTGCGAACCACGGCAAGCGTCCCAACGCCTGAGCCGGGTCCGCCCGACGGCGGCCGGTCAGGTCATCACTGACGAGCGCTGACCCGCCTACACGGACCAACACGGACGGCCGGTCACCCCACGGGGGTGGTCGGCCGTTTGGCGTCCAGGCGAGGGACGGCGGTGACCGGCTGCCGGGCCCGGGGTGCCGGCTGCGGCGGTGGCCGGTCGCCCGATACCGGGTGCCGGGGCACTCGGCACGGGGCCAGGACGAGGACGCGGCTGCTCACCCGGCGCACAGGTTGCGGCGGCCGAACACGGCGAGGGATAGCGCCAGCAGCACTGCCGTGGCCGCGCACTGCCCGGCCACCACCCTCAGGTCGGGATCGTCGACGGGCAGGCGACCGATCATGTGCGTCGGTGAGAGATCACGTGCCCACTCGGGCAGGCGCAGTGCCTCAGCCAGGAAGCCGACGACGGCCGTCCACGCCACCGGCACCCATCCGAGCACGTGCCAGCGGGGGCCGAGGGATGCCAGCAGCGCCTGCAGGGCGCCGATGAGCGCTGCGGCCGGCAGGTTGGCCCAGCCGACCTCCAGGGCTGAGCCGACCGGGACGGACCCGTCGGCCACTGCCCAAATGCTCACGGCCAGCACCGAGGCGGACAGGATGAGGACGCCGGCTGCGGACAGCAGCGTCGCGGCCCACCACCCCAGCCAGAGGCGTCGGCGCCCCAGCCGGGTAGACAGCAGCAGGCCCAGGCGGCCCGAGGACTCCTCGGCGGCCAGGTGCGTGGCGCCCTGCACCGCAACTGCGGTGCTGCCGACGACCATGATGATGGCCGCCAGCTGCACCACCAGGTCTGAGGCGTGCACGAGCCCCATGCTCGACAGTATCGTGGGGTTGGCGGCGATGACCTCGGTCATCTCCTGACTGAACAGCCCGATGAGCAGTGCCCACAGGCACACCAGCGTGAGACAGGTTCCCGTGACTGTGCGTTCCAGCCGCAGTGCCAGCACCCAGGTGACGGCGGTGCGTGCCGAGCCGCGCGCGGGACCGGGCCGTGGGGCGATGACACCCGCGCCCGCGTCGCGGCGCGCCGCCGCCACCGCGGCCACGCTTACGAGCGCCACGGCGGTGACGATGTAGGCCACCAGGGGCCACACCCGCGGCGAGCTGAAGGCGCGCACCTCCGGCAGCCATCCCAGCGGACTTGCCCATGCGGCGTCCCCCTCCACGGCGTCGATGACGAAGCGGGTGAGGTAGGCCGCGGTGACTGCTCCCAGGCCGAGCTGTTGGGCGGTGCGCGCCTGCTGGCACAGCTCACCCAGCAGGAGGCCGACGGCGGCGAAGAACAGGAGGCAGGCTCCGACACTGGCGGCGTACCAGGCTGAGCCGGCCACGGGTAGGCCGGTGAGCGTCATGGAGACGGTGAGTCCTGTGACGGTGGCGGCGCAGGTTACGGCAACCAGTACGGTGGCGGCGGCCAACGGGGACAGGCGTCCCACGCGCGATGCGGTGAGCAGCTCGGTGCGCCCCGCCTCCTCCTGGCGGCGGGTCAGTCCGATAGCCATCAGCACCCCGAGGACCGGGAAGAGGATCTGCCCCATGAACCCGACCTCGACGCCGGTGATCCCGCCGAGGGTCGTCAGCGCGTAGCCGCGGCCGTTGAAGGCGGTGGAGATGCCCGAGGCGCCTGCCGTCAGTGCGTACTGGGCTCGCTGGGCCGCCTGGGGGTAGAGCCCCTCGACGCCGACGGCGATCGCGGACACCAGGGCGATGCAGATGACGGTGACCAGTGCGGGGCCGTGCCAGGCAGTGCGCAGGCCCAGGAGCGTCATGCGCCCCAGGCCTGCGAGAGGGCGGCTGCGGTGTGAGGTGGACCGTGTCATCGTGGCTCACCGTCGCTGTTGTCGTCCTGCCGGGTGTACTGGTCCAGGAAGAGCTGTTCGAGGCTCGGCGGGTGCACGGACACGTGCCGTGGCTGGGCGGCCGCGACCGTGGAGAGCACGGCGGGCAGGGCGGAGGTCTCCGCCAGCAGGGTGGTGCGTCGGCCATGTGGCTCTGCCTGGGAGCGCAGGTGGCTGACGCCGTCGATCGTCTCCAGTGCGGTCAGTGCCGTGGAGGTGACGACGTCGACGGTGGTCGCGGCGCTGGCGCGCAGCTGGGTCAATGACCCGGTGAAGACGGCTCGTCCGTTGCGCACCACCGTGAGCCGGTCGCACAAGGTCTCGACCTCGGCCAGGATGTGGCTGGAGAGAAGGACGGAGGTTCCGGCGGCGGCACGCTCGGTGACGACGGTCTGGAAGACGGCCTCCATGAGGGGGTCGAGTCCGCTGGTGGGTTCGTCCAGGACGAGCAGCTCGACGTCGCAGGCCAGTGCCGCCACGAGTGCGACCTTCTGCCTGTTGCCCTTGGAGTAGGTACGCACGCGGCGGGAGGGGTCGAGCTCGAAGCGTTCGACGAGCTCGTCGCGGCGTGCCCGGCTCATCGAGCCGTGGAAGCCGCCGAGCAGGTCGATGCACTGACCGCCGGTGAGGTTGGGCCACAGCATGGTGTCGCCCGGTACGTAGGCGAGCCGGGCGTGGATGTCGACGGCGTGGTGCCAGCTGTCCTGGCCGAAGACCGTGGCTGTGCCGGAGCTGAGCCGGAGCTGGCCGAGCAGGGCGCGGATGGTGGTCGACTTGCCGGCGCCGTTGGGGCCCAGGAAACCGTGTACCTCGCCGGCGCGCACGGACAGATCCAGGCCGTCGAGGGCGGTGACGGGTCCGAAGCGCTTGACGAGTGAGCGGGCCTCAATGACAAAAGCTGATAGCGACTCGCACATGACGGTCACTGTACTTGTTAGGGTGAGGCTGTCAAGAGCTGATGACAACCTCCGACGCCCGAGGAGAGCCCCGTGCCCGACAGCCCCAGGCGCACCGCCGACGACGGCTCTGCGGGCGCCGCCCGCCCGCCCCGTCCGGGCCTGCGCGAGCGCAAGAAGGCGGCAACGATGCACCGCATCCAGGCCGCCGCCCTCGACCTGTTCGGGCAGCACGGCTTTGATGCGGTGAGCATCGAGCAGGTTGCCGATGCCGCCGAGGTCTCGCCGTCCACGGTCTACCGTTACTTCAGGACCAAGGAGGGACTCGTCGTCCATGACGAGTACGACGACCGCGTCCTTGAGCTGCTCGTCTACTACCTCCAGCGCGACGGTGACCTGGCTCATGTGCTCACCCGGGTGCTGGACGACCTGTGGGAGGACCACTTCGTCAAGGACGCCGGGCCCTCCTGGGAGCGCACCCGCTGGTGCTTCGAGCACCCCACGATCCAGGGCTCGATGTGGGTCCTGGTCAACGAGCAGGCGGAGAGTGTTGCCCGCGCTGTGAGCCAGTTGCGGCGGATGCCGTTGCTGCGGGCCAGGATTCTGGCCTCGGCGACCGTGTGGGGGATCGTGGCGGTCCTGCGCACCTGGCACGAGCAGGACGGGACGGGTGATCTGCGTGCGGACCTCGATCAGGTCGTCGACCTGCTGTCGCGCCTGGAAGGCACGCCGCCCGCGTCCTGAAACGTGCAGGTTCGTAGACTGCGCGTGTGAACGGCCGACTCAGCCTCGAGGGTCTGCGCTACGCCCAGGCGGTCGCCCGCACCGGCTCCTTCAGCGCGGCCGCCCGCGAGTACGACGTCACCCAGCCGGCGCTGTCCAACGCCATCCGTCGCCTGGAGGAGAGCCTCGGGGCACGGCTCTTCGAGCGCAGCACGCGCGGCGCCCGCCCCACGGTCCTCGGCGCGACCATCCTGCCGCGGATCGACGCCGCCCTGGCCGCGCTCGACACCGTCATCGCGGAGGCCCGGTCCTGGCGTTCGGCCGAGACCCGGCGGCCCGTGCGCGTGGGCGTGTCCCCGCTCATCAGCGCTGACGTCGTTGCCCGTGCCCACCGTGCCGTGGCGGGTCTGCCTGGTCGCGGCGAGGACTGCCTGGTCCTGCGCGAAGCCGATCTGTCCGAGCTGTGCTCGGCCCTCGACGACGACGAGGTCGACCTCATCATCGTCCCCGTGGTCCTTGAGCTCACCCGCTACCGTCGTCACGTCATTGGTCGCGAGCCGGTGGTGCTGGTCGAACCGGGGACAGGCGGGGCTGCGGACTCGCGGGTCCCGGTGGCTCCCGCGAGCCCGACGGGTCCCGCGAGCCCGGCGCAGGTGGGGGACGACGCTCTGGTGCCCACCCCGACCCCTGCGGTGTCCGCACGCATCGACGACGTCGCGAGCCGCACCCTGCTCCTGGTCCCTGACACGTGTGGGTTGACGACCTTCACCCGCGGCCTGCTCGCCGAGCGTGGACTGCCACTGCGCGCCTACTTGGGTGAGGCCGCCAGCTACCGGGTGCTCGAGGACTGGGCGGGGATGGGACTGGGCAGCGCGCTCCTTCCCCGCTCGAAAGTGACTCGCGCCGACTCACGCGTGCTGCCCGTCGTCGACGCCCACGGCGCGGCCGTGACCATCACCTACGAGGCGGCGTGGGACGGCACCTCGCCCATCGCGGGCGAGCTCGAGGCCCTGGCGGGTCTCCTCGCCGTCTGACCGCCGCGCTGCTCCCTGACCGCCGCGCCGACGCGGGCCCGTGGTGGGTGCCATCCCCGTTAGTGTCCACTGAGCGGACATGACCGGATGCGCGGGAGGGCAAGCCGGCGGCGAACCGCGGTACTGCGCCGATCGTCTCCTGCTTTGGGCCGTGGCGCCCGAGTCATGTCCGCTGCATGGTCACCATCCCCCGGTCACGTCACTCCGGGCCGTGGTAGAGGGCTCCGCTGGGGCCGACCTGGGCCAGCCGAGGCCGCCGAGGCATCGAGCCATCACCTCGAGTGATACCCGTATGAGCGAGGATCGTCTACCGCGCTGCCCCCTCCACTCCTACGGTGAGGCCAGTGGCGCGCCGTCGAAGGCCGCCACCCGACAGCGAAGGAGCCCTCATGGCCGCATACCTCCAGATCATCATGACCATCGACCCGGCCGACCGCCCCGCCGGGGCCAAGGTCTACTCCGACTACCTGCAGGAGTTCCTCGACACCGTCCCCGGTGCGAGGACCAAGGAGCTGCTCGTGCGCGACGAGGACGTCCAGGTCCTCCACGGCTTCGAGACCGCTGAGCAGGCCAACGCCTACCTGAGCAGCGAGCTGTTCACTACCAAGGTGGTCCCCGGCCTGACCCCGCTGTTCAAGGCCGACCCGGACATCCGCGTCTACAGCGTCGCCTGAGGCCGCGCGCCCGCGGCTGCTCAGTGCGTGGGCTGCCCGACGCCGAGCCACTCGTACCAGCCGCGGTGCAGCACCAGCCACGCGAGCAGGCCGTAGCCCGCCTGCCCCGGGTAGCGGCCGTCATGGCGCTGGACGTCGCTCGCCCACTGCTCGTGGTTGCGCAGCGACTCGAAGGTCTCCACGAAGGGGATGCCTCGCCGCGAGCACACCTCGCCCAGCGCGTGCGACAGCGCGGCCGTCGCGTCCGGATCGGCGTGCCACAGCGGGGGAGGGCCCACCACCAGGCAGCTGCGGTGCTCACTGGCGGCCTTGTCGAGGATGTTGGCCAGTGCCAGGCGGCTGCGCGCCGCCGAGACCCCGGCGAGGACGTCAGCCACCCCCACCCCGATGACGAGGCGGTTGGCCCCCGGGTGGACGGAGCGGCGTGCCACCTCCGGCCCCCAGCGCTCGGCGAGCTGGGCGGTTGTCTCACCGGGGACGGCGAGGGTGGTCGCGATCGCATCGAGGCCCCGGGTGCGGGCCATGACACGACCCGTCCACCCCAGCGCCCGGGCGTCCCCGTAGCCCGCGACGAGCTCGTCGCCGACGAAGTGGATCCGTGTCTCCTCCACGTGCGCCTCCCTGTGCCCGGACGTGCTCACACCTGCTGCGGTGACGCTACCGCGTCACGGCCGCCTCGTGCGCCCGCCGGGCCGAGAACCGCGGCACCGGCGCCCCGTCCAGGGGTGCCGGTGCCGCCCTCACCCCCAGGCCTTCCTCTCTTTCGCTCCAAGCGTTACCTGCGGGACAAAAACCGATGCCCCTTCCCCCCTTTCTGGGGTCTTTTTCCCCCCTCGACCCCTGGGCCGCTCCTCCTGTCCGCTCCAGCCGTCGCGCCGTCAGCGGGCGAAGGCCGCGGCGAGCAGCGCCTCCTGCTGGTGACGGTAGGCCCCCAGGGAGCCCAGGGCCGGGGAGGCCGAGGCCGCAGGCGACACCAGGCGCAGGCCGCGTCCGCCGAGCGCTCCACCGGGCAGGCTCAGACGCAGGTGCGGCCACACCCCCTGGTTCTCGGGCTCGTCCTGCACCCAGACGAGCTCGGCGCCGTCGAAGGGCGACAGCGCCCGCTCCAGCTCCGCCACGGGCAGCGGGTAGAGCTGCTCGAGTCGGATGACCGCCGTCCGGGTGTCCCCGAGGCGGCGGCGCTCGGCCTCGAGCGCGTAGCAGGCCCGCCCCGAGCACAGCAGCACCCGGTCCACACCCACGCCGCGGGTCACGGCCGGGTCCTTGTCCGCGATGACCGGGACGAAGGAGCCCGTGGTGAGGTCCTCCACCCGGCTCGTCGCGGCCGGCAGGCGCAGCAGCTGCTTGGGGGTGAACACGATGAGGGGGCGGCGCGGGCGCTGGTAGGCCTGCTCGCGCAGCAGGTGGACGTGGTTGGCAGGCGTCGAGGGCATGGCCACGCGCATGTTGTCCTGCGCGCACATCTGCAGGTAGCGCTCCACCCGGGCCGAGGAGTGGTCCGGACCCTGCCCCTCCTGGCCGTGGGGCAGGAGCATGACGAGGCCGGAGCGCTGCCCCCACTTCTGGGCCGCCGAGGTCACGTACTCGTCGATGACGCACTGCGCGCCGTTGGCGAAGTCGCCGAACTGCGCCTCCCACAGCGTCAGTCCCTCGGGCCGCTCCACCGAGTAGCCGTACTCGAAGGCCAGTGCCGCGTACTCGCTCAGCAGTGAGTCGTAGATCTCGAAGCGGGCCTGGTCCGGGGTGAGGAAGGACAGGGGCGTCCACTCCGCGCCCGAGGACTGGTCATGCAGGACCGCGTGGCGCTGGGCGAAGGTCGCCCTGCGGGCGTCCTCGCCCACGAGACGCACCGGCACGCCCTCCATGAGCAGAGAGCCGAGGGCGATGAGCTCGCCCAGCCCCCAGTCGATCCCGCCCTCGCGCGTGGCCCTGCGGCGCCTGTCCAGCATCGCGCGCAGCTTGGGGTGCAGGTCGAAGCCCGGCGGGACGGCCGTCTGGGAGTCACCCACCCGCTCGACCACCTCGCGTGCCACCGCGCTCGTCCAGCCGATCATCATGCCGGCACCCGCCCGCTGGGCGGCGGGGACCTCCAGGTGGGCGCGCTCGACCCCCACCGCCGTCGGGTCCGTGAGGGAGACCGAGGCCGCCTCCTCCTCGGCCCGCGTGGCCGCCTCCCCGCCGCGCGCCGCCCGCGTCTCGGTGAAGATCCGCTCAAGCTCGTGCTGGAAGCCGCGCTCCAGGGCCTGCGCGTCCTCGGCGGAGATGTCCCCACGGCCCACGAGGGCGCGGACGTACACCGCCCGGGTCGAGGGCAGGGAGTCGATGAGCCGGTACATCACCGGCTGGGTCATCGAGGGGTCGTCACCCTCGTTGTGCCCCCGGCGGCGGTAGCAGATGAGGTCGATGATGACGTCCTTGTGGAAGGCCGCCCGGTACTCGTAGGCCCGCCGGGCGGCCCGTGCCACCGTCTCAGGGTCGTCCGCGTTGACGTGGAAGATCGGGACCTGCAGGCCCTTGGCGAGGTCTGTCGCGTAGGTGGTCGAGCGGGCTGAGGCGGCCCCGGTGGTGAAGCCGATCTGGTTGTTGACGACGACGTGGACCGTGCCGCCCGTGCGGTAGGCGGGAAGCTGGCTCATGTTGAGCGTCTCGTAGACCACGCCCTGGCCGGCGAAGGCGGCGTCGCCGTGCACGAGCACCGGCATGACTGTGTAACCGTGCTCGCCGAGGCCGATGCGGTCCTGCTTGGCGCGCACGATGCCCTCGACGACGCCGTCCACCGTCTCCAGGTGGGAGGGGTTGGCGGCCAGGGACACCCGGGTGGTGACACCGTCGGTGCCCGTGAACACTCCCGCAGTGCCTAGGTGGTACTTGACGTCGCCCGTTGAGGCGCCCTCGATGATGCTGTTGCCGTCGAACTCGTCGAAGACCTGACCGTAGGACTTGCCAGCGATGTTAGTCAGGACGTTGAGGCGGCCCCGGTGGGCCATGCCGATGACGACCTCGTCCAGGCCGTCGTGGGCCGCGTGGTCGAGCAAGCGGTCGAGAAGCACGATGAGGGACTCCCCGCCCTCGAGGCTGAAGCGCTTCTGGCCCACGTACTTGGTCTGCAGGAAGGTCTCGAAGGCCTCGGCCTGCTGGAGCTTGGCCAGGATGCGGCGGCGCTCGTCCCCGCTGACCTCGGTCCACCCGTTCTCCAGGCGCTCCTGCCACCAGTGGCGCTGCGCCGGGTCCTGGATGTGCATGTACCCCAGGCCCACCGTGCGGCAGTAGGCCTCGCGCAGCCGGTTGAGGATCTCCCTCAGCGTGGCCCGCTCGGTGCCGCCCAGCCCGTCGGTGGGGAAGGTGCGGTCCAGGTCCCACAGCGTCAGGCCGTAGGTGGCCGGGTCGAGGTCCGGGTGGCGGCGCGAGCGGTAGGCCAGCGGGTCCGTGTCCGCCGCGAGGTGCCCGCGCTGGCGGAAGGCGTGGATGAGCTGGGCCACGCGCGCCGGCTTGCCGGTCTCGACCTCGGGGTCGTAGTCGGCGTCCTGCTCCCAGCGGATGGGGGCGTGCGGCACCCGCAGCGACTCGAAGGCGCGCTCCCAGAAGCCGTCGAGACCCAGGAGCTTGGTCTCCAGCAGCCGCAGGAACTCGCCCGACACCGCGCCCTGGATGACCCGGTGGTCGTAGGTGGAGGTCAGGGTCAGGACCTTGCCGATCCCGTGGCGGGCCAGCGTCTCCTGGCTGGCGCCGGCATAGGCCGCGGGGAGGGCCAGTGAGCCGACGCCGATGATGGCTCCCTGGCCCGGCATGAGCCGTGGGACGGAGTGCAGCGTGCCGAGGGTGCCCGGGTTCGTCAGGGTCAGGGTCGTGCCGGTCATGTCCTCAACCGTGAGGGAGCCCTCGCGCGAGCGGCGCACGACGTCGTCGGCGGCCGCGACGAAGCCCGCCAGGTCCAGCAGGTCCGCCTGCCGGACACAGGGCACGAGCAGGCGGCGTGCGCCACCCGGTGCGGCAACGTCCACTGCCAGGCCCAGGCCCACGTGAGCGGGCTGGGCGAGCAGGGGACGGCCGGCCTCGTCGGTGCTGTAGGCCGCGTTCATGGCGGGCATCTCCACCAGGGCCTCAACCACGGCCCACCCGATGAGGTGGGTGAAGGAGACACGACCCCCGCGGGTGCGTGCCAGGTGGGTGTTGATGACAGCCCGGTTCTCGATGAGGACCTTGGCGGGCACGGCGCGTGCGGAGGTCGCTGTCGGGACTGACAGGGACTCCTCCATGTTCCTGGCGGTGCGTGCCGCAGCCCCCTTCAGGCGTGTGCCCACACCGGCCTCGGCGGGCTCCCCGAGGGGGTGGGGGTGCCCCTGCCGGGAGTGGTGCGCGTAGGGGGAGGTCGGAGGGGTGACGCCGGAGGGCGGGGCTGGGGGCAGGTCGGAGCGGGTGACGTCCTGGACGGTACTGCCCGTCCGGGCCGGGGAGGCGCTGGAGGCCGTGGCGGCCTGCTCGTCCAGCTCGGGCCACTGGACCGGCTCCGCCCACTGGAGCGCGTGTGCCCACTGTGCCGGCCCGGGACGCTGCCCACCTGCGGGGGAGGTGGAGGCCTCTGGGGAGCCAGTGACGGTGGGTGCGGCGCCTGCCCGGGGCTCGGCCTCGAAAAGCGCTCGCCACTGCTCGGAGACCGAGGACGGGTCCTTGAGCCAGGCGTCGCGCTTGTCCTCGACCACCCACTCGTTGGGGCCGAAGCGCAAGGCGGTCCCGGCCCCGCCCGTGCGGCTTGATGCGCTCACGTCCCCAGAATGGCCGTCATGGGTCGTCACAGTGGGTCCCTCCTCATTGCGGTGGCACTGCGGGCCCGCGGCGGGCCTGGTGGCCCGTCACGTGCACTGGACCAGCATGGTAGTAGGACCTTGGGCCTGTGTCTGGCTGATGGGCTACCCCTGGATGCCCCTGTGGGTGCCGGGCGCGCCCGCGGCGAGGAGCCAGGGGGCGTCTGACCCCGGGTGGTAGCGTGCGCTCCACTATGCGACGACACTCCCGCCGGGCCCGTAGGCGCACCGCCTGCGCGAGCGCCCAGCCCGCAGAGCCCGATAGTCCCCACCTCGCGACCGCCCGACGTGCCCGCACCGCGCTCGCGGCCCCGAGCCGGGAGGCAGCGTGAGCGACTGGGGCATGATCCTGGTCGGCGTCCTCTTGACCGCCGGCACCGCCGTCTTCGTCGCCGGCGAGTTCAGCCTCGTCGCCCTCGACCCCTCCACCGTCGAGACCCGCGCCGTCGCCGGGGAACGCCGCGCCGAGACGGTCCGCAGGGCCATGTCGCGGCTGTCCACGCTGCTCAGCGGCGCGCAGGTCGGCATCACCCTCACCACCATCCTGCTCGGCTACACGATGCAGGACGCGCTGGCAACGCTCCTCACGCGCCTCATGGGCGCCTGGATGGCGCAGTCCCTGGCAACCGGGGTGGCCGTCGTCGCCGCCCTCGTCATCGTCAACGCCTTCTCCATGGTGTTCGGCGAGCTCATCCCCAAGAACGCGACCCTGGCCGACCCCCTGCGGGCCGCCGGCCTCGTCACCCCGCTGCTCATGGCCTTCTCCACCGTCCTGGGACCCCTGGTCACGGTCCTCAACGACACGGCCAACGCCGTGCTGCACCGCATGGGCATCGAGCCCTCCGAGGAGATCAGCGGCACCCGGTCCTCCAGCGAGCTCGCCGCCCTTGTGCGCCACAGCGCCGAGGAGGGCACACTCGACGTCTCCACCGCGACCCTGCTGACCCGGTCCATCGGCGTGGGAGAGCTCACCGCCGTTGACGTCATGACGGACCGCGGCCGCCTGCACACCCTCGACGCGGGCGACACCGCCGACGCCGTCGTCGCCCTGGCCCGCACCACCGGGCACTCGCGCTTCCCCGTCACCGGTGAGGATGTTGACGACGTGCTCGGCGTCGTCCACCTGCGGCGTGTCATCGCCGTGCCCTACGAGCGGCGCAGCGCCGTCAGGGTCTCCTCGAGCTCCCTCATGACCCCCGTGCCGCGCGTGCCCGAGACCATGCCGCTGGCCAGCCTGCTGGTCGAGCTGCGTGCTGCCGGCAGCCAGATGGCCCTCGTCGTTGACGAGTACGGTGGCACCGCCGGCGTCGTCACCCTGGAGGACGCCGTCGAGGAGATCGTCGGGGACGTCGCCGACGAGCACGACCGCCGCCGGGGCGGAGCCCACCGCGACGCCTCCGGCAACTGGCTTGTGCCTGGGTGGATGCGCCCTGACGAGCTGGCCAGCACCGCGGGCCTGCACGTGCCCGACGACGGCCCCTACGAGACCCTCGGCGGCCTGGTCATGTCCGAGCTCGGCCGTGTCCCCGCCATCGGGGACCAGGTGAGCACGCCGCGTGCCCTGATGACCGTCGTGGCCATGGAGGGCCGACGCGTGACCCGGTTGCGCGTGACCCCTGTGCCCGAGGCCGACGACGAGCAGGGGGCGAGCCGGTGAGCATCCCCGTCGCCCTGCTCGTCACCGTCCTGCTGCTGGCGGGCAACGCCTTCTTCGTCGGTGCCGAGTTCGCCGTGACCTCCGCGCGCCGCGCCCAGCTCGAGCCCCTGGCTGAGGCAGGGGACTCGAGCGCGCGCACCGCCCTGTGGACGCTGGAGCACGTGTCCCGGATGCTTGCCACCGCCCAGCTCGGCGTGACCCTGTGCTCCACCGGCCTGGGCGTCGTCGCCGAGCCGGCCATCGCCCACCTCGTCCAGCCGCTGCTCGAGCGCGTGGGTGCCGGGGCGGCGGGCGCCCACGCGCTCGCCGTGCTCATTGCCCTGGTCCTGGTCGTCTATGTCCACGTCGTCCTCGGCGAGATGGTGCCCAAGAACATGTCGATCTCCGCGCCCGAGACCGCGGTGCGCCTGCTCGCCCCGCCGCTCGTGTGGGTCTCAAGGCTCTTCGGCCCCGTCATCACCGTCCTCAACGGCTTCGCCGGCTGGGTGCTGGGCCTCTTCGGCGTCGAGACGAAGGAGGAGGTCTCCGCGACCTTCAACGCCGCCGAGGTCGCCTCCATCGTCGAGCGCTCCACGGCCGAGGGGGTCCTCGAGGACGACACGGGCCTGCTCACAGGCGCCCTGGAGTTCTCCGAGGAGACCGCCGCCACCGTCATGATCCTGCCGGAGGACCTCGTCACGCTGCCCGTCGGCTGCTCGCCCGCCGACGTCGAGCACGCCGTCACCGTCACCGGCTACTCGCGCTTCCCGGTCGCGGCCGAGGACGGCGAGGTCCGCGGCTACCTGCACCTCAAGGACGTGCTCTACGCCGAGGACGAGGAGCGCGAGCAGCCCGTGCCGTCGTGGTTGGAGCGGGCGATGGTCCCCGTGCGCCCCGAGGACGAGGTGGAGGAGGTCCTCGTCGCCATGCAGCGCAGTGGGGCGCACCTGGGCAGGGTCGAGGACCCAGGAGGCAGGCTGCTGGGGGTCGTCTTCCTTGAGGACATCCTCGAGGAGCTCGTCGGAGAGGTCAACGACGCCATGCAGCGTGAGGAGTACCTGCGCCGCGAGCTCGGGCAGTCCTGACAGCGGACACCCACAGCTGCGGCACGGTGGCGCCAGAGCGCTGTGAGGCCGCCGTGTGAGCCCCGTCCTGGCGCGCTCCTGCGGGCGGGGCTATCGTCCCTCGGGTGACCGCGCAGCCCATGACCCGCCGCGAGAGGCGAGAGGCGGAACGAGCCGCCGCCCGTGCTGGCGCTGCACGCCTGCGTGAGGACGGCACCGCCGAGGTGCCAGAGCCTCTTGCCGCCCCCGCCGGCACGGTCACCGTCCCCGTCGCCGCCGAGGCCCACCGCCGCCACCGCCCGCAGCCACGCCGGCACGAGGGCGGGCCGCTGGGTGCCGTCGCACGCGCTTGCGTCCTCGCGGTCCTCGCCGCTGTCACCGTCCTGGCGCCCCTGTCCGACTACCTCGGCGTGCCCGCCGCCGTCGGGGTCACGAGCGCCGTCACTGCCAGGGGCGAGGGCACCGCCGGACCTGCCCCCGCCACCACCCCCGCCGCCACCTCGGTGGCCGCCGCGGTCCTGGGCTCAGACGCCGACGTTGACTCCACCACCGACGCCCCGTTGTCCAACGTGCCGGACGCCTCCACCCTGGCCCGCATCCGAGAGGCCCGCCAGAACGCCGCCGTCACCTGCGCGCCCCAGCCCTCGGGCGCCTCCGGGGACACCACGGCCTTCAACACCGTCCCCCACCTGTTCAACCCCATGGTCGCGGGCACGTACACGGTCTCCTCCGAGTACGGCTACCGCATCCACCCGACCCTGGGCTACCTCAAGCTCCACGCCGGCCAGGACTACTCCGCCGCCGTCGGCACACCCATCTACGCCGTGGCCGCGGGGACCGTCACCACCGCCGGGATGGTCGGCTCCACCGGTACCGTCACGATCCGGCACGAGATCGACGGCGAGGTCTGGTACACCTCCTACCTGCACATGTACGCCGACGGCATCTATGTCCAGCGGGGCGAGACCGTCACGGCGGGCCAGCTCATCGCCGGCGTCGGCTCCACCGGCTACTCCACGGGACCGCACCTGCACTTCGAGGTGCGCACCGCGGACGACTCCTCCGACGAGACCACCGTCAACCCGGCGGCCTGGCTCGTCGAGCACCACGCCATCGACCTGACCACCGACTGCTCCTGAGGCAGCCGCAGACCGGAGGTAACCATGAGCTCACCTCAGCCCGGGCACGCCGGCACCCGCCACGACGGGTGGGACGGCACCACTGGCCCCGCACGCCGGTGCCAGGTCATCGCCCACCGCGGTGGAGCGGCTGAGGCGCCAGAGAACACGTGGAGCGCCGTCGAACACGTCGCCCGGCTCAGGCTCCAGTGGATGGAGACGGACCTTCGGGCCACCCGCGACGGCGTCGTCGTCCTCGCCCATGACCCGGACCTGGCACGCACCGCTGGGGACCCTCGCGCCATCGCCGACCTCAGCTGGGAGGAGCTGGCCCGGCTCGACGCCGGCGACGGGCGTGCACCCGTGCGCCTGGACGAGGTGCTCAGCGCCCACCCGGACCTGTGCCTCAACGTTGACCTCAAGGACTCCGCCGTCGTGCAGGGCGCGATCCAGGTGGTGCGCGCCGCCGACGCCCTGGAGCGTGTGCGCTTCGCCTCCTTCTCCGGGCGCCGTCTGGCGGTCCTGAGACGGCAGGAGCCTCGTGCCCGCACCTCCCTGGGGGTGAGCGACGTCGTCGGCCTCATGGTCAGCGCCGAGACCGGTTTCAGCCTGCCGCGCACCCGGTGGAGCTGGTCGCAGGAGCGCTCGCGCACCGACGCCGTGCAGGTGCCCGTCGCCTACCACGGCGTGCCCGTCGTCACCGAGCGTTTCGTCGCCGCCAGCCACCGGGCCGGGCTCGAGGTCCACGTGTGGACCATCGACGACCCCGCCCAGATGCGGCGCCTGGCCGCCATGCACGTGGACGCCGTCGTCACCGACGTGCCGAGCCTTGCCCTGGAGGTCCTGGGCCGCTGAGGGCGGGGCCCGGGGCCGCCCGGGGAGGGGTCGGGTCCTGCGGTGGTCCGGGGACGGGCCGGGATGCTCGCGCGCGGCGGTCTCCGCCCTCGTCCTGGCCCGGACCGTTATCCTGCGACCCCGGCCTCAGAGGAACCCCCATGATCCTGCGCAACGTCAGCACCACCGAGCACGTGGCCACCACCCCCATCGCCGTGCCCACCGAGGACACCGCCCGTGTCGAGACGGCCGCAGGGGCGGTCCGGGGCCTGTGGCGGGAGATCGTCTCCCACCCCGAGCGCAGCGGGCCTGAGCCCCGCTACAGCCGCTCCGCCGCCTTCCACGCCATCCCCTACGCCGAGGAGCCCACGGGGGAGCGGCGCTTCATGGCGCCCGTGCGGCGTGGCCCCTGGGCGGCGGAGCGCGAGGCCCTGCTGCCGGGGACGACCCCGCAGCGCGGCTTGATCTTCGACGACCCCGCCATCCCGGGGCCAGCAGGGGTGACCTGGGATCAGCAGCAGGGCCGCCCGGGAGTCAGTAGCAGGGCCGCCCGTCGCCACAGCGGTGTGCTGCTACGAGCGGGCGGCCCTCGTTGGTGCCCCGGACAGGATTCGAACCTGCGACCTTCTGCTCCGGAGGCAGACGCTCTATCCACTGAGCTACCGGGGCCCGGGGCGGGACTCTACCAGCGTCGGGGCGCAGGTTGCCAATACGGGGCGGCTGGCTGATCACGGGTGTGCGGGCATGCCTTGACGACAGCGAGAGTGACGACGGCGTCGTGGTTGGCATGCCGGCGCGTCCGGGACGCGTTGCTCGGTGAGTGCGACGGTGGCGGGCTGAGCGCCGTTGTCCGAGGCGGCGGCACGCCCTGGGCGTCAAGGGGCTTGAGCGGAGAACACGCCACGCCCTCGCTGACGCTCAGCTCGAGCCGGAGGGCAGCATCGTCACGGAAACTCGTTGGGACGTGCTCCTGCCCAAGGCGGAGGCGCGCGCCGATCACGGCCATGGGCTCATTCCTGTGAGGCGCGAAGGCGGCGACGTGTCTGTTGCCCACTAACGCCACGCGTCCCGGTGCGGGCCGATTGCGTACGCGGTCCTTGCCTGCTGTGTCACAGGTATGCCTGTGAGCGTGTCCTCGCGAGCAGCTGCCTGATAGCCGGTCTGCACTGGCGCACTGCACGAGGACCATTCCGGCCTCGTGTCGGCAGCGCCGGGTCGGGCGGCTGGGTGTTGCCGTTGCACCGTGGACACACGCGGTTGGTGGCGGGGGAGGGACTTCTACGCACCCCGCGACAAGACGGCGTCTGAATGAGGGGACGTTCTACTGCCTTCTCGGTGTCGTCTCCGCTGGCGCGGGAAGACGGGGCGTACCCGATTCACTCGCGGTACAATGACTGGGCAGGACGTAACCTCTGCGAGCCCTGACATAATGGGCCGTCTGAAAGCGGGGGCTCGCGTCCTGCACTTATGTGTGGTCCAGATCGATCTGGTTCATCGACGAACCGTCGAAGACCCACAGGCTTGGGCCATCCCCGCTGTGCGGGGAAACCACACAGACGGACGAGTCTCATGGCGCGTCTGCGGATCATCCACGCTCGCGCGGGGGAAACTTCTCGGCCCGGGCGACCGCCTCACGCAGGTCGGGATCATCCCCGCTTGCGCGGGGGAAACTCGGTGGCGCGGGCGGTGTCGGCCAGGAAGGTGGGATCATCCCCGCTTGCGCGGGGGAAACGCGGACACGCCAGTGTTACCGTCGTCCGCGCTGGGATCATCCCCGCTTGCGCGGGGGAAACGCGGACACGCCAGTGTTACCGTCGTCCGCGCTGGGATCATCCCCGCTTGCGCGGGGGAAACCGCGTGCCGCCGGGCGCGGCGCAGGAGATCGAGGGATCATCCCCGCTTGCGCGGAGGAAACGTCCATGTTTCGCGACCCTGCGCCAGCCACCCAGGATCATCCCCGCTTGCGCGGGGGAAACCTCGCGTTGTCGGCTGTGATGACGATGTTCCACGGATCATCCCCGCTTGCGCGGGGGAAACAGGTTTCTTTACGCGGACACGGACTCAATGCATCGGATCATCCCCGCTTGCGCGGGGGAAACCTCATGGAGAATGTCGCCAACTGCCCGACGCCGGGATCATCCCCGCTTGCGCGGGGGAAACTCGTAATTCCGCGTCTTAAGATTTGTGATCTCAGGATCATCCCCGCTTGCGCGGGGGAAACTAATTGCAGGCGCGAACTTGCTCACACTGATAAGGATCATCCCCGCTTGCGCGGGGGAAACTGATTCGTGCGGGAGTTGGTTTTCCCGTTAACGGGATCATCCCCGCTTGCGCGGGGGAAACCTTATTGCGAGCCTCCCTCCCCTGCCAGAGGGCGGATCATCCCCGCTTGCGCGGGGGAAACAACAATAGCCGGAGCAGTCAGAGACGCCACTGCGGATCATCCCCGCTTGCGCGGGGGAAACTTCCCCAGATTAGTCAGTGCTGTGTTTTGCGAGGGATCATCCCC
Organism: Actinomyces sp. W5033; assembly: GCF_051303165.1. Taxonomy (NCBI): domain Bacteria; kingdom Bacillati; phylum Actinomycetota; class Actinomycetes; order Actinomycetales; family Actinomycetaceae; genus Actinomyces; species Actinomyces sp. W5033. The sequence goes on from NZ_JBPPGD010000002.1 coordinate 147,983, forward strand.
GCTTGCGCGGGGGAAACACGACGGTCCAGTCCTTGTCGGGGACCTGGACGGGATCATCCCCGCTTGCGCGGGGGAAACGGGCGGGGGTCGAGCGTGGGGACGATCTCGGTGGGATCATCCCCGCTTGCGCGGGGGAAACCTGTCCGGGTTCTTCACCCTCATCCGGGGCCTGGGATCATCCCCGCTTGCGCGGGGGAAACGCCTCGGCCTCGGTGGTGGTCATTGCCTGCTCCGGATCATCCCCGCTTGCGCGGGGGAAACTTGTTTCCATTACGGCGATGCCGAGTTGGGTAGGGATCATCCCCGCTTGCGCGGGGGAAACTAACTCAGACTTGTAGCGACGCAGGTAGATAAAGGATCATCCCCGCTTGCGCGGGGGAAACGCAGCCTGGGCAGAAATATTCGCGCTACCAATAGGATCATCCCCGCTTGCGCGGGGGAAACCTGACGACACTAGGGTGTGGGCCTGGGGTATTGGGATCATCCCCGCTTGCGCGGGGGAAACCCCCTGGGGACAATGGTGTTATTGAGGTCACAAGGATCATCCCCGCTTGCGCGGGGGAAACCGCGACATGATTTGGGAGAATCCTCTCGCTGAGGGATCATCCCCGCTTGCGCGGGGGAAACTCACGCAGGTCGTTGACCTGGTCCCGCAACTCGGGATCATCCCCGCTTGCGCGGGGGAAACGTGACCGTGCCCTCCCACACGCCGACGTCGGGCGGATCATCCCCGCTTGCGCGGGGGAAACTGCGTTGAGCACCCGGTCGGTCGTCTTGAGGATGGGATCATCCCCGCTTGCGCGGGGGAAACTTGGCCGCGAACGGCAGGTGTTCGCCTACTGCGGGATCATCCCCGCTTGCGCGGGGGAAACTGCCCCGCCGGCCACCGCCACGACACGGGCGAGGGATCATCCCCGCTTGCGCGGGGGAAACGCGGTGACGGTGACACTCCCCGGCGGGGAGTACGGATCATCCCCGCTTGCGCGGGGGAAACCTCCTTGTGTGACCTACGTCACGTCAGATCGGGGGATCATCCCCGCTTGCGCGGGGGAAACAGGGGGGTGACTCCCGGGGTGTCCCGGGGGCGGGGATCATCCCCGCTTGCGCGGGGGAAACTGCCCCGCCGGCCACCGCCACGACACGGGCGAGGGATCATCCCCGCTTGCGCGGGGGAAACCGGCCGGCACGGAGAGCGAGCCTGTAGCGCAAGGGATCATCCCCGCTTGCGCGGGGGAAACTCATTCAACTTATTGAGTGCGTAGGTATACTCAAGGATCATCCCCGCTTGCGCGGGGGAAACTACCGATGTGAAGCCACCGCCGCCAATGGCGTAGGATCATCCCCGCTTGCGCGGGGGAAACCCGACCAAGTTTATTGTGTACGGTAATCAAATGGGATCATCCCCGCTTGCGCGGGGGAAACCCGTCAACAGCCTGGCCCCCGGGGACAACGGTGGGATCATCCCCGCTTGCGCGGGGGAAACTTTTCCACGTCAGGGTGCCTGACCTGAATAACCGGATCATCCCCGCTTGCGCGGGGGAAACCTTGCGACTAATTATTTCCTGCATCACCACTCAAGGATCATCCCCGCTTGCGCGGGGGAAACGTGATCTGATTTCCGACAGCGCGTCCACGACTAGGATCATCCCCGCTTGCGCGGGGGAAACGGCGCCCGGGTGTGATAGAGCGCCTGGACACCAGGATCATCCCCGCTTGCGCGGGGGAAACCTATATTCGTGCAAACATTCATGCTACCTTGCAGGATCATCCCCGCTTGCGCGGGGGAAACCGCTAAACTCGCGTCTTGACGCCTGCGAGAGAAGGATCATCCCCGCTTGCGCGGGGGAAACACTTGGAGATCGTTGGTGTCCCCACTGCGTCGTGACCTACGTGTGACCTTCTGCCTTCACTGCGAACCTAGCGTACGCTCCGCGTAACTGCGGTAGCGACGTCGGCGTGCCGCGATCGACCAGGACTCCTTCGGCGCCTTGACAGCGCCGGGCACGGCGGTGGAGCCCTCGATCTGACGGTAGGGCGTTCTCATGACGAGACAGCCCTCGACGTCGACGGGTTCACGGTCGTGACCGAGTGACGCCACCGCGTAACGCTGCTCTGAGCGCGTCGACCACACGAGCAGAGCCCGCCCGTCCCCGATGTACGCGCGTACCAGCTCCCACAGCTGTTCACGCACTCGTGCCGACAGGTGGCCGACGAACACGCCCGGCGACACCTCCATGAGCCAGCGCGTGAGTGCGCCGCGCAAGGAGGCCGGAGCGGCGGACAGCACGATCACTACCACGCACCGGCCTCCTCGGCGTAGTTGGCTCCTCCGGCGACCGCCCGCCGCTGGTAGTCCCACAGCGAGACCACATTGACGCTCAGATCGTCGGACTCGTCAACCTTCAACAACTGATGGATATCCTTCACGGACCGCTCGATGACCCTCAGATCGAACACCCTGTCGCGAACGCGACGACGCGTGGTCCCAGCGAGATCGGCCATGCCCTCCGCGACGACGTCGAAGGCGATCGGAATGGTCGTGTCCGCCTTGTACAGGTCAGCGACGTCGTACACGAAGGAACGCTCGTGACCGGTGTGGACGAACCCGAGTCCCGGCGAGCAGCCCAAAGCGACGATGACCCCGTGGACGATCCCGTACAGGGCCGCGTGCGCCGCGGAGAGTGCCTGGTTGATGGGATCGGAGTCCTCGAAACTGTCGGGCCTGTAGTCCCGTCGGGTCCACGGCACCCCGGTTCTGCGCGAGTTCTCGCGGTAGACCTCTCGCACGCGCGCTCCCTCGCGTCCGCGCAGCTGCTGCATGGTGAGCCCGTCGACGTCCTCGCCGTGAAAGCGCATGCAGTACATCTCGCGGGCTACTCCCAACCGCTTCTGCGGCGATGAGACACGCGCGGCCTGCTCAACGAGCAGACGCGTCGAGGTGGCCAGGGAACGCCCGTGCGCGTAGTAGCGCACCCCGCGTTCGCCCACCCACACGGCCGTCGTCCCACACTCGCCCAGCAGGCATATCGCCTGATGACTCACCGACGTGCCCGGGCCGAGGAACACGGCGACCAAGGACGCCGCCGGTACCCGGACAGTGCCCTGGTCGTTGCGTGCCGTGAGCGCCCCGTCCTCGCGGTGTACCACACAGTGCTCCAGGTAGAGAAACGACATCCGGTCCTCTACCCGCGGCAGCGCGGTGACCGGTACCGGCGGCATACGTGCCATGGCGCCTCTCTCAGTTCTGCCGAGTTCTCGCCAGGGTCATGAGACCGCACCCGTAGGCCTTGGACCGGCCGATCCCGGCCACAAGCGAATGCCGGAGAGTGGCCGCGTCCGTCACCCGCAGGATCCCCTCATACACGGTCTGGTTGATCGTCACGCGATCACGCTGCTCACGTTGAGGGTTGTCCCGACCGAAGACCGGCCGGGCACGTCGGACGACGGTGAGCGACGGCTCTGAAGACTCCGGCTCACTGCCGGAACCGACGGGTTCCAGACTGAACCCGAGCCTCGGTGCCCGGTCGAGGAGCCACTGCCGCTGCTGCGCCACGGTGACGTGCCCGCTGCGCTTGCCTCGCACCCCCGGTCCCTGGGAGATCGCCCGGGATGGGTTGGCGGTCAGCCTGAACCCCCATGTCTGGCCGTTGGCTAGCTGAGCCAGGAAGGGTTCATAGTCCAAAGTCCGCGCCGCGCCGCCGGCAACGCCTGCCTCCTCGAGGATCTGAGCGCAGTTGGGCTCCGTCGGCGAGAGCACGTACAGCGCCGTCGTCTGCCCCCGGCCAACACGCCACAGGACACGTCCGGGGCCATCGGACTCGTCGCCCCCTGTCGCCTTGAGGACGACGGCGTGCATGACCTGCGGCGAGCCCAGGTACTTGCGCGCCAGCCGTCTACTCGGGTCGAGAAACACACGTGTCAGGAACACTGGTACGCCTCCTCCACCACATCCATGGGGTCGTGACAGTCCTCCCGCGTACTCTGAGATGCCGGTCCTACGCCCACCATGCGTCGTTCGACGTTGCGGAACCCGTAGTCGCGTCTACGGGGGTCATACGACACCGGAACGTCCCGGATGCCGTAGGAGTCGCCGCGCGCGTCAACGGCAACGGACTCCTGGTCGATGAGGATCTCGGCCTGGAACTGCCCGGTGGTGTGGTGCCGCTTGCGGAACCACCTGGACGCTTGCCACGGCTCGGCGCTCAGGGCTTCAAGGAGGCCCGTCTCGCGCAGCCCGAGGGAGATCGGGTGCGTGGGCGGGCAGGATCGTCTGCCGAGATAGAGAGGGAACGCCGGGTGGCGCAGGGCCTCACTGAGTCCGGCCAACAGCCCTGCCTCGCCCTCGACCCCGGCGAGGAAGACGGCGTCTGCAAGGTAGTAGCGGTTCGACAGGGGCATGGGGTCCTTGCCGTCGAGCGTCCGTGCCGTGTGGAAGTCACGGATGACGGTGCCCGGCTGGTCCTTGCGGACCCCGAATCGGAGGGACAGCAGATCCTCGATCGGGTCGGTCCGGCGTCGGCCAACCGCAGCGGCGAGCATGCCGATGACCCCGCTCTTCGAGGGCGCCGACTCGGTGCGTCGCTCTGTGAACCGCGACTGCACGCCCCACGCCTGCATCGGCCCTGCGAGCCGCAGCAGCAGGACCGTCATGAATCCTGCCCCTCGGCGTCGACGAGAGGTGCCACCGCGTCGTGCACGCGACCCACGAGCTCCGTGAAGGAGACGCGCTCGCCGAGCGCCGCGACGGCGTCGGAGTCGTTCAAGGAGACGACGAGGCGTGCGAGGGGGTGGAGCCCGTAGTTGTCCTCGATGGTCCTGGAGTACGCGGACAGGGCGTCAACGGACGCGCCGAGATAGCCGCTGGTATCGCTTGCGCGCACGGGCCTCTCGAAGGCGCCGACCAGGGAGACCGGCTGGTCGTCGCGCACCGAGACGACGATGGCCTCCGGCAGAGTGCGGTTGGCGAAGGTGTTCTGCTTGCCGGTCGGCATGGACAGGCAGAAGCCCTCGATGAAGACCTCCAGCGCGTGCAGCGCCGCAGCGCCGCCGCCCAGGTTCTCCGCCAGCATGTCGAGGTTGATCGTCGCGTAGCGGTACATCGTGGCCGAGGAGAACTCGACGGTGCCCATCATGCCCGCACCGGCGTCCTCCTCCTCGGAGCGGTTCTTCTCATCGTCCACAGCGGTGAAGAAGTCGTACTCGTTCTCCGCGGCGTGGGTGGAGATGGCGTGCGCGACCTGGCAGGCGGCATCGACGTTGAGGTCTGCGTCGTCTGCCACCATCCGGCCGAACAGGGCGATGTCGACCGAGTGGGTCTCCTTGAAGATCTTCTTCACCTGCTTGGCATCAAGAGCCTCCCCGCTGCGGGACGAACCGACGGCGAGGTCGGCCAGGCGGTCGATCTGGCTCGCGGACAGGAAGAGGAGGTAGCCGGACTCCTGGGGCGCGTCCTTCTTGCCGCGAGGAGCAGAGAGCTTGATCTTGGCGGCCTTGAAGACGTCCTCAGCCAGCGCGACCGCGGACTCAGAGAGCTCGGGGGACTTCTGCGCAATTCGTGACGCGAGCGTCTCGACGACCCGCTTGGTTCGCACCCCGAGCTCGGAGGCATCGAGACGGTCGTTGAAGTACAGGCGGGTCGCCCGCTTCCAGGACTGGCTGGACACCCGCAGACGCCGCACTCCGCCGTACTGGGCGGACTTGGGTGAGCCTGAGTCGTCGCGGTTGACGCAGGACGGCGGGACGGACTGGATGACGTGGATGTCGACGTAGGTGCTCATGGTCAGTTCTCCGAGGTAGGTGCGGACGGGGATGAGGAGGAGTCTGAGGACGCGTCGGAGGCGTCCGGTCGTGTGGAGAGGAAGGCGTACTGGCGTGACCAGCGCAGGCGGACGTTCTTGGCTCCGCCGGGACGCTGAAAGGCGACGAGATCGTCGGCGAGCATGGCGTAGTCAAGGGCGATCTTCTTCGACCGCAGCTGGGAGACGAGGCTGCGCAGGTGGCTGCGGAGCTCTGAGAGAGTCGTGGACGTGACCAGGGCGTTGAACCGTGCTCTGGCGGAAGGGTTCTCCTCCTTCGCAGGACCGATGAGCTCACGTGCGGCATGACCGATCCCGCGCCCCGAGACGCACATGGGTTCCGTCCGGGACTGCTGGTGGACCGCGTACAGCGTCATGGCGGTGTGGACGGCCCACTCCTCACGTGTCGGCTCGTCGCCCGCTCCGTCTGTTCCCGGAACCGACGTGAGGTGCCAGATCTCAGGGTTCTGGCCAGGGGTCTTGGTGACGGCAGCCCGGAGAGCCGCCATCTCAGCCCTGCCCGAGGACTCGTCCGGGTACCTGTTCTGGAGCCCGCGAGGGCCGAGAATCCGGTTCTCGACCAGGCGACCGGCGTCTCCTAGCCGTCGTGGGTTGCGGGGCGCAGACGGCTGTCGCTCCTCGTGTCCAGAGGAGCCGGTGGGGTCCGGCATCGTCATGCGACTGTCCTTTCTTGTGTGCTGGTGAGGGAAGAGGGCTGCTCAGGTGCGGGGACGGCCTTGTTGAGGGCTCGGGTGAAGAAGAACAGGGCCTTGCTCACATCCATCCGGTCGGCTCCGTCGCCGCGTCCTGCGAAGGCCGTGTCCGGGACCTGTGAGGTCAGAGTTCTTTGTTGCCCGTGTGCCTCGCGGCGAAGCAGCCTGCGCCACTCGTCACGGGCGGCATCCGGGTCCGCACCGTCGAGGGAGGCGAGCCATCGGGGGAACTGCTCGTCAATGACCTGGAAGAAGGCGGCGCCCGCGTGATCGCGAGCTGCTGCCGCGGTGTTGGGGCTGCCACCACTGGCCCGGTCCAGGTTCGCTGCAAGGTTGCGCAGCGCCGACGCCGTCTGCTCAGCCTCCTCCATGGCGTCCTTGACCACCGTGACGAGGCGCTTGCTGTCGGGATCGAGGAGGCCTGCGGGCAGAGACAGGGCGTCATCAACGAGCTCGGTGATGACGGCTTCCTGGGCGCCGTACTCGATTCCGGTGGCGTGCACGGGCAGCAGGCCCGACTTGGGTACCAGTCGACGGCGCATGAGCTCCTGGTAGAAGGCGACGACGCCGGGCGGCCGGAAGCGCGTGACGTCCCCGGCGTGCTTGACCGGAACCGATGGGCTCATCTGGGCGACCAGCGACGACAACCCACGCCAGAAGGCGCGGTCGGTCTCCAGCTTGCGCGGCATGTACACGGTGCCGCCATGCTTCTTCGTCTGGGGCTCGGAGTAGCGCCAGGCAGTCATCGGCTCAACGAGGTACCGGTTCTGCGGTGTCGCCTTGTCCCCGTTGCCGAGGAAAAGGGCAGTGACGCGGGCGTCGTCGCCGTGGAGAAGCGCACGACGTGTCTGCCACGTGTAGCACGAGACGGGGCCGGTCGGCTGCACGGAAGTTGAGCCGGCAGGACCATCGGGCTCCCGTTCCCACGGGGCGAGGTCATGCGTCGGGTCGACCTCGATGAGCCCCGGCGTGACGGCACACACCACCGTGTTGAGCAGGAGCGTGCGCTCCAGGCTGTCGTCGTTGGTCGTGATGACGCCGATCTGCCCCGCCCAGCCCGGACCGATGGGATAGCCCTTGCCGCCCTTGACCTGCGGGTCGCCCACGGCACCCGAGCGGATACCGGAAGGATCGAAGGCGTGGACGTGGACGAGCCACCGGGCAGCCTCTGCCCAGCCGATGGACTCCACGCCGGCGCCGATGCGGGTGGTGAAGAACGGGTTCCCGTTGGGGACGTCGGCGATAAGCGACTCGAGGCCTGAGGTCTTACCGGAGGCGGCGTGAATCCCCGCCACCTGGAAGAAGGGACGCTGGGGGTCGCGCAGGTCGAAGCGGTCGCGGAAGCGCTCGAGGTAGGCGCAGGCCTCCGTCCCCAGCTTCCCCGGCGTCTGCCAGTACTCCCTCCACGTGGCCAGGTCCGGCGGGCCGTCCATGGTCCGGTGACAGATCGCCAGGAGGAGCCGGAGGATGGCGACGTCCTGGCTGGCGATCTCCCCGTGGATCCCCTCGATGTCAGCTGCCTCGCGGAACAGGGTCAGCAGGGAGACCTCGTCGGCCTCGCCGTCCAGGCGGGTCACCCGGATCCAGGGCTCGTCCAGAAGGTTGAAGTGTTGGCTCATGCTGATGGGACCTCCTTGAGACCGGTGGATGGGGAGTACTCGAGAACGACGCCTGCGAGCTCGGCGCGCCCCTCCTCCAGGACGAGGAAGAGCTGCCCGGCGAGCTCGCGATCACTCTGCCAGGCGGGTACGACATGAATTTCGAGCTGAGTGATGACCTCGTCGATCCTGCTTGGGTTCGTCAGCCGCGGGGGCAGCCGTACGGCAGACATCGCCATGGCGCGCACGACCTTCCCATCGGGGACGCGGTCGACGGGGATGATCGCGCCGGGAGCCCCAGGGGCGTTGGGCAGCGTCCGCAGCTCCTCCTGCCCGCCGACGCGGCGGCGTTCAACGAGGATGACCTCCAGCGAGTCCTCGCCGTCGCGCACCTGCGCGCGCCCCTTCTCCTCGTCGTCGGAGGCTGCCGTGTGCAGCCAGCCCACGAGCGAGGTCTCATCGCCCGCACGGCCGGGCGGTTCGAGGAGGAATCCCTTGGCGGCGGTCCGCTTCTCTTCCGCCGCCTCCTCTGCCTTGCGGTGGGCTGCGGCGAGCACCTCCCGCCACGCCTCGGGGATGACGCCCTCACCGCCGTACACGGCCTCGATGAGCCCGTGGACGTCGTCCGGCGTCGTCACCGTGCCCGTGCCTGCGATGACCCGGTCGAGGACGGCCGCGCTGCGCAGCATGTCCTCCTCCCCGTAGATCGTTTTGGCGCCCGGTTCCAGGCTGGGCGCGGCTGAGTGGACGGACGGCAACCAGTCGACGTAGCAGACCGGATCCGTCAACCGTGCCGGGCGAGGGCGCCCGTGACGGTGCAGGCGCCCCAGGCGCTGAATGACGAGATCGACCGGGGCGAGGTCCGTCACCAGCAGGTCGAAGTCGATGTCGAGGGACTGCTCCACCACCTGCGTGGCGACGACGATGGCGCGGTGCGGGCGCCGTGGGTGCGAGCGCGGCGGACCGAAGCGCCTGAGAAGGTCCGCGTCCTTGGCCTGCCGGTCGCCAATGGTGAACCGCGCGTGGTTGAGGCTCACCTCCTCGCCGAAGACCTCACGCAGCGCCTCGTAGGTCTCCTGCGCCCGGCGGACCGTGTTGCGCACGACGAGCGCGCAGCCGCCGTCGGCCAGCCGTTCCTGCAGCAGCGGCAGCAGGTCCTCCTTACCCAGCCGCGCCAGCCGGGCCGTCGAACGACGTCCCGCCGAGGTGGTGGGCATGACCTCGGTGCGCCCGCGACCCACGGCGACGAGGCAGGGGAAGGGCGTGCGGACGGGCTCGGGTGCCGGTGTCACCGGCACCGGCGCTCCCGCGCCCAGACGCAGCCCCCGGCGGTAGGCGTCCACCATCGCCGAGCACCGGGCCTCGGAGAGCGTCGCCGACAGGAGGATGACGGGCACGCCGTAGGCGGCGAGCCAGGTGAGCGCCCGGTCCAGGTAGACGTTCATGTAGGTGGAGTAGGAGTGCACCTCGTCGACGATGACGACCTTGCGTGAGAGCCCCAGGTGGCGCAGGGCCAGGTGCGGGGAGCGCATGGCCCCGAAGAGGAGGTGGTCGATGGTCGTCACCACGAAGTCGGAGAGCATCGACTTCTTGCGCCCGCTGAACCAGGCGAGGATTGCCACGTCGGCGCGACGGGAGGCCTCCTGCGCGGTCGCGTGGCGCACGCGGGCCGCGTCCTCGTCACGGCCGACGTCGGTCGGCCGGGGGAGGCTCCCCTCGTCAGCCTCACCGCCCAGGGAACCGAGGAGCCGGTCATGGATCTCCCAGCCCGTGCGGCGCAGCCGGCGCGCCTCCTCGTTGAGCCGGGCACGGCCGTGCTGGAGGCTGACGGCGAAGGCTGAGGGGGCGCCGTCGCAGGCGTAGGCCTCCTCGATCCTCTCGAGCCAGCCGAGGCTGCGGTGGAACATGGCGTCCGTCGTCGCCTGGGTCGGCAGGGCGAAGAGCACGCCGGAGCGACCGCTTCGCGCAGCCAGGACCTCCGCGGCGAGATTGGCCGCCTCGGTCTTACCTCCGCCGGTGGAGTCCTCAATGATGAGCAGCCCCGGCAGCTCCATGGTGCGGGCGGCCTCGACGGCGCGGCTCTGGACCTCGGTGGCGCGCGAGCCCTCGGGCAGGGTGAAGCGCGAGGCGAGCAGGGTGTCGGCCTCGTTGCCGTCGTCGCGGGGGCGCCACGGTTCGGGAATCTCCAGGCGGGTGATGCCCTGAGCGGCGCGGCGCGCGTGGGCGGCCTCGGGAAGGAGGTCGAGCCCGACGTCGTCGAGGTGGACGAGGGGGAAGTAGTCCTCGCAGGAGGCGATCCAGTCGGCGACGATGACGAGGCCGGACATCTCGACGAGGAAGGGCTGTGACCACTCCCGCTGTGACCAGTGGGGCAGGAGGGGCGTGGCGCCGGTCCGCTCGGTGATGAGGTCCAGCAGCTCGCCGCGGGTCGCGGCCCAGTCGTCCTCGCCGACAAGGTGCTCACGGCCGTAGAGCTCGTTGAGGGCCTCAGCGGTCGGTGGGATGCCGTGGTGGGCTCCGACGACGGAGGCCAGGGCCTCGGCGGGCTCATACTGCCATCCGTGATCGTCGGTGAGCCAGTCGCACAGGACCTGCTGCCCTGCGAGCGAGTGATGGGCCTTGCGCCGCTCCTTCGGGTCGATCGGCGGGTGCCTCAGCCCCGCCTCACGCATCTTGTCGTCGAGCTCGGGAACCTGCACGCTGAAGGCCGGAGTGCACTTTCCGATGTCGTGCACGCCCGCCAGCCAAGACGCCAGGAGGCAGAACTCGTCGGTGGGGGACAGGCCGGAGGCGGATCCTGCGAGCTCGCGCTCGATGAGGTCGCTGATGGTGGGGGCAAGCCACGTGCGTGCCAGGTGGTCGGCGATCTCAGCGGCGTCGAGCAGGTGCAGCCACAGTGGCAACCAGCGGCGGCGCTGCGGGTCGTAGCCGGACTTCGCCCAGACGGACGCCGCCCGTGGGGACAGGAGCATGGGAAGGGTCTCCTTCGTTGGAGATGTGGGTGAGGTCAGTATGTGGTGAGTGCTCGTGGGGAGGTGGGGGTTTGCTGGGGCAGGGCCACCGGGCCGCCCGGACGGGAGCCAATACCTGTCCCACCCCTCCGCTACCCTGTGCCCGTGACCCCCGAAGAGCTCGCTGACGCGATCCGCACCGTCCTTCTCGCCGCCGCCGGCGACGGCACCCTCAACCTCGCCGTCGAGGAGGTGCCCCTGCCCAAGGTCGAGCGTCCGCGCTCGCGCGAGCACGGCGACTGGGCCACCAACGTCGCCATGCAGATGGCCAAGAAGGCTGGCACCAGCCCGCGCGCCCTGGCCGAGCTCCTGTGCCCCCGCCTGGCCGCTCTAGACGGCGTCGCCTCCGCCGAGGTCGCTGGCCCCGGCTTCCTCAACATCTGCCTGGAGGCCGCCAGCGCCGGTGAGCTCGCCCGCACCATCGTCGAGGCCGGCGAGGCGTACGGGCACAACGACTCCCTTGCGGGCCAGAGCGTCAACCTCGAGTACGTCTCCGCCAACCCCACCGGCCCCGTCCACCTCGGCGGCGCCCGCTGGGCCGCCGTCGGTGACTCCCTGGGCCGTATCCTCACCGCCTGCGGAGCCCAGGTCACCCGCGAGTACTACTTCAACGACCACGGCACCCAGATCGACCGCTTCGCCCGCTCCCTGCTCGCCGCCGCCCGCGGCCAGGACACCCCCGAGGACGGCTACGGCGGCGCCTACATCGCCGAGATCGCTGCCACCGTCACCGCCGACGAGCTCGCCGCCGGCCGCCCCGACCCGGCCACGCTGCCCGACGACGAGGCCACCGAGGTCTTGCGCTCACGTGGCGTCGCCCTCATGTTCGACGCCGTCAAGGCCGAGCTGCACGCCTTCCGCTCCGACTTCGACGTCTTCTTCCACGAGGACTCCCTGCACACCTCGGGCGCCGTCGGCCGCGCCATCGACCGCCTGCGCGAGCGCGGCATGATCGTCGAGCGCGACGGCGCCACCTGGCTGCGCACCACCGACTTCGGCGATGACAAGGACCGCGTCCTCATCAAGTCCGACGGCAACGCCGCCTACTTCGCCGGCGACGTCGCCTACTACCTGGACAAGCGCTCGCGCGGCGCGGACTGCGCCATCTACCTGCTGGGCGCGGACCACCACGGCTACATCGGCCGCATGATGGCCATGTGCGCCGCCTTCGGCGATGAGCCGGGCACCAACATGCAGATCCTCATCGGCCAGCTCGTCAACCTCGTCAAGGACGGCGAGCCGGTGCGCATGTCCAAGAGGGCCGGCACGATCGTCACCTTGGAGGACCTGGTGGCCGCCGTCGGCGTTGACGCGGCCCGCTACTCGCTGGCCCGCGCCTCCATGGACTCCATGATCGACATCGACCTGGACCTGCTGTCCTCGGCCTCCAACGACAACCCCGTCTACTACGTCCAGTACGCCCACGCCCGCACCCGCAACGTGGCGCGCAACGCCGCCGAGCACGGTGTGAGCCGCGAGGCGGGCTTCGAGCCCGCCGCCCTCGACACCCCCGCCGACTCCGCCCTGCTGGGGGCCCTCGCCCAGTTCCCGGCCATCGTCTCCCAGGCGGCGAGTATGCGCGAGCAGCACCGGGTGGCCCGCTACCTCGAGGAGCTGGCCGGTGCCTACCACACCTGGTACGCCGCCACCCGCGTCACCCCGCGCGGCGAGGACCCGGTGGACGCCGGCCACGTCGCCCGACTGTGGCTCAACGACGCCGTCTCCCAGGTGCTTGCCAACGGACTGGCGCTGCTGGGTGTCACCGCCCCGGAGCGCATGTGAGCACCACCGACCAGGCCCCCGCCGCACAGCCGCCCGTCCTCGGCGGTGAGCCCACCCTCCCCGCCGGGGAGGCCCCGCTGGGCAGCCTCGTGACCCCCGAGCCCGACGAGCGCCCCGACCTGTGGCCCTGCACGGTCCGTCGCGGCCCCGACGGCGCCCTCACCCTCGGCGGGCGCCACCTGAGCCAGGTGCTCGACGACGCCCCCACCCCCGTCTTCGTCCTCGACGAGGCGGACCTGCGCGGTCGCGCCGCCGCCTGGTCCGCGGCCATGCACGAGGAGTTCTGGCCCGGCTACGGCATGGCCGGGGGCGAGGCCTTCTACGCCGGCAAGGCCTTCCTCACCACCAGGGTCGCCCAGTGGGTCCTCCAGGAGGGCATCGGGATCGACACCGCCAGCCGTGGTGAGCTCGCCGTCTCCCTCGCCGCCCTGGAGGCCGTCGACGGCGAGGACGCAACCGCGAGCGCCACCCGCCTGGGTCTGCACGGCAACGGCAAGACACAGGCCGAGATCGCCGTCGCCCTCACCCACCGCCTGGGCCACCTCGTCCTCGACTCCCTGGAGGAGATCGAGCTCGCCGCGCGCGCCGTGCGCGACCTGCGCGCCAGCGGTGTCTACGGGGCCGAGGAGACCGGCAAGGTCATGGTGCGCCTGACCACCGGCGTGCACGCCGGTGGCCACGAGTTCATCTCCACCGGCCACGAGGACCAGAAGTTCGGCCTGTCCGTCCACGCCGGGACCGCCCGGCAGGCCATCGACGCGATCATCGCCGCCCCCGAGCTCGAGCTGCATGGGCTGCACTCGCACATCGGCTCCCAGATCCTTGACCTGGCCGGTTTCCGCGAGGCCGCCCGCGTCGTGCTCACCCTGCGCCACGAGGTCGCCGCCGCCACGGGCGTCATCGTCCCCGAGCTGGACCTGGGTGGCGGCTACGGCATCGCCTACACCGGTGCCGACCCGGTGCCGCCCAGCCCGGCTGAGGTGGCCCGCACACTCGCCCAGACGGTGCGCGCGCTGTGCGCCGAGCTCGGTGACCCCGTCCCGCACGTGTCCATCGAGCCCGGCCGCAGCGTCGTCGGCCCCTCCACCGTCATGCTCTACACCGTCACCGGTCTCAAGCGCGTCGCTCTCGACGAGGGTGCCTCGCGCCTGTACGTCAGTGTTGACGGCGGCATGAGTGACAACATCCGCCCCGCCCTGTACGACGCCGCTTACACAGCGCTTGTCGCCAACCGCCGCCCTGACCCGGCCGCGGGGCTGGCCCGTGCGCGCGTCGTCGGCAAGCACTGCGAGAGCGGGGACATCGTCGTCCGTGACGTGGACCTGCCGGCGGATCTTGCCGTCGGTGACGTCCTGGCGGTGCCGGCCGTCGGAGCCTACGGACGCTGCCTGGCCAGCAACTACAACCTGTTCACCCGCCCCGGCGTCGCCTGGGTACGTGACGGCCAGCAGGGCTGGGTGCTGCGGCCCGAGACCCTTGAGGACCTGCTCGCCCTTGAGGGCGAGCAGCGACGCACGCCGCCCCCGGTGACGGCAGCCGCCACCGGGGGCGGTTGGAGAACCTCAGGCCCCTGATCCCACGAGCCTCCACCGGTCCACCGCGCTCTGGTCGTCCCAGAAGCGGCGGTACGTCCCGCCCGCCTCATAGAGCTCGTCGTGGGTGCCCACGGCCTCGACGGCCCCGTCGACGAGCACGACGATCCGGTCCGCACGGCGGATCGTCGACAGGCGGTGCGCGATGACGAGCACTGTGCGCCCCTGGCTCAGCTCCTCCATCGCCCGGGTCACCCCGGCCTCGCTCACACCGTCCAGGGCGCTCGTGACCTCGTCGAGCAGCAGCACGGGTGCGTCCTTGAGGAAGGCGCGCGCGATGGCCACGCGCTGGCGCTCGCCCCCGGACAGGGAGGAGCCGCCCTCTCCGACACGGGTCTGCCACCCGTGCGGCAGGCGCTCGACCACCTCGTTCAGGCCCGCCCTCTGGGCCGCCTCCCGCACCTGCTCATCGGTGGCATCCGTGCGCCCGATGCGCACGTTCTCCTCGATGGTGGTGTCGAAGAGGTAGACGTCCTGGAAGACCATCGACACCTGCGCCATGAGCTCGTCCGTACGCAGGTCGCGCACGTCCGCGCCTCCCACGCGCACCGTCCCTGCCGAGACGTCCCAGAAACGGGCCACGAGACGGGTGAGGGTGGACTTGCCCGAGCCCGAGGGCCCCACGAGGGCGGTGACGGAGCGCGCCGGGAAGGTGAGGGTGACGTCGTGGATGACCTCACGGCCTGCCACGTAGCCGAAGGACACGCGCTCCAGGCTCACGTCCAGGCCGCCCCCGGCGGCCGGACGGGGTGAGGCGGCCCTGCCCGCGGCCGGCTCGCTCAGGACCGGGGCGCCCAGGATCGCCTCGATGCGCTCCAGGGCGACGTCGGACTGGTGGAGGGGATCGACGTAGAAGGCGAGCATGCCCACCGGCTCGGCGAAGCGGATGGACATCAGGGCCAGGGTGATGAAGACAGCCGGGTCGAGGGACCCACCCAGCAGGAGGTGCAGGCCCACCGCCAGGCTGGCGACGACGCCTGCCTCCACCCAGGTGTGGAAGGCCTGGCCAGCCGGCCCCTTGGCGTGCTGGGCGCGACGCGCCGCCCGGTGGTCCTCCCTCAGAGCCACCTCCAGGGGCACCCACGTGCTGTTGCCCGCCTGGCCTCCGACCGCATCCTGCCCCTGACCGTTGACCGCCCCTGTGGCACGCAGGATGGCCTGGAGGCGGCTGAACTCCAGCAGACGGGCGCCCAGCGTCTCGGCGGCGTCCTGCGAGGCGGTGAACTCCCCGCGCACAGCCCGGTGCAGCCAGCGCAGGCACAGCAGGGCTCCGGGCAGGGCCAGCAGGAGCGCCAGCCCCATGCGCCACTCCATGAGCAGGGTGCTGACCCCGATGACCGCCGCGCTTCCACTCATCGAGGCGATCTGGGGCAGGGCGATGGAGGGCAGGTGGGACAGGTTGGCCGTGTCACGTGAGACGGCGGTGGCGACCTGCCCGGTGGTGGAGGAGGTGAACCAGCCCAGGGGCAGCTGCTGGACCCGGTGGCCCAGCGTGCGCACGAGGCTGCCGCACACGTCGTAGCAGGCGATGGCGTAGGAGCGCACGGTGGTGACGCAGGAGACGGCGAGGCTGAGCAGGGCGGTGACGACGACGGCGGCCAGCCACCCGCCGCTGGGCCCGCTCGCCAGGAAGGAGCGCAGGAAGGGCACGAGGAGCACGAGGCTCAGGCCCTGGAGGGCTCCGGCGGTGACGTGCGCGGACACGAGGGGGACGAGGTTGCTGCTGGTGCCCAGGCACCGCTGAAGACGACGGATCACTGCTGTGCCCTCCACATCTGTGCGTACAGGCCGCCCTGCGCGAGCAGCCCGGCGTGTGTACCGCGCTCGACGACGCGGCCGTGGTCCATGACGAGCACCTGGTCGGCGTCCACGACGGTGGCCAGGCGGTGCGCGATGACCAGGACGGTGCGCCCGGAGGCGAGCCGTGCCAGCGCCTGCTGGATCTCCCGCTCGCAGTGGGCGTCCGCCTGGGCGGTGGCCTCGTCCAGCAGGAGGACGGGGGCGTCGGCGAGGAACACGCGGGCCAGGGCGATGCGCTGGCGCTCACCACCGGACAGGTGGGCGCCCTCGGAGCCGAGGACGGTGTCGTAGCCGTCGGGAAGCTGAAGGATCCGCTCGTGGATCCGGGCGGCCCGGGCGGCGGCCTGGACCTCGGCGTCCGTGGCGCCGGGGCGCCCCAGAACGATGTTGGCGCGCACGGTGTCCGCCAGGGTCCCGGTGTCCTGCAAGACGAGTCCCAGGTGGGACAGGAGGTCGGCGCTGGAGGCCTCGCGCACATCCGTCCCGCCGACGCGCACGCTGCCGGACTCGACGTCCCAGAACCGGGCGATGAGCCTCACGAGGGTGCTCTTGCCGGAGCCGGAGGGACCGACGACGGCGGTGACGGTGCCCGGCTCAAGCCGCAGGCTCACGTTCTGCACCGCCAGCGGCAGCGGTGCCTGGCCGTCGCGGGCCCCGTAACGGAAGGACACGTGGTCGAGCTCGACCCCGACCCCACCGTCCGGGTCCCGCCCGATCTGGGTGGGGTGCTCGGGCTCAGCCAGCACCGGCTCGCTCATCAGGGCGCCGAGCCGTCCAGCGGCCTCGACGCCCAGCGTCACCTGGTTGACGAGCGAGACCAGGCTGATGAGGCCGCTGGGCAGCCCGATGCCGACAAGCAGGAAGGGCAGCAGGCCGACGGGGCTCAGGACCCCGTGCCCGGCCATCCACACCCCCGCGAGCAGCACGGGCACGAGCATCCCGGCGGGGGAGATGAGGACCCCGAGAAGCGCCATGGGGCGGCCTGGTCCTCTCATGTAGCGGTAAGCGGAGTCGGTGTACTGGTCGAGGGCCTCGTCGAAGCGGTGGAAGACCGTCCCGCTCAGGCCGAAGGCCTTGACGGTGGCGATGCCGTCCACCATCTCCACGGTGGAGGAGCCCACCTTCTTCATCCCCTCGAGGTAGTCCTCGTTGACGGTCCCCTGGGACCTGGCCACCGCCGTCGCCGTGAGCACCAGGACCAGGAGCATCCACGCCAGCAGGACGGCGGCGAGCTGCCACGAGCGGGTGAACAGGTAGGTGAAGCCCAGGACGAGCCCGCCCACGCTCGTGCCCAGGTCGGTGCCGTAGTGGGCGATGAGCGTGTGGATGGCGGTGGTGTCCTCGGTGATGAGCACCGTGGTGCGTCCTGAGGACTCGTTGGTGTGCCAGCCCAGCGGCAGCCGTGACAGGTGCCGGGCGATCCTCAGGCGCAGCTGTGTGCGGAAGGCGCTCTCGACGTCATGCGCCCAGCCGGTGGAGAGCATCGCGATGACGTGGCCCAGGGTGAGACCGAGGATGACGGCGCCCAGCCACCGCCAGGCCTCGTGCGCCGTCAGGGTGTGGGCGACGGCTCCCTCGGCGAGCGCGGTGACCGCGACGGCGGGCAGGAGGGAGAAGCCGGAGGCGATGAGCCCGGCGAGCGCGGTGAGGGCGATCTTGCCGCTCACCGGTGCCAGGACCTGTCTCAGTGTGGCGGGCGCAGCGGTGGTCCTGGCGCCCTCCTGCGGCCGGTGTGCGGCTGAGGGGGCGCGCGTGAGGTCGGTGGCGCGGGTGCTGGTCATGAGGTCTCCCAGGGGCAGGGGCGGGCTAGACGTCGTGGAGGACGAGGCCGTTGTGGGCGAATGAGAGGGCCATCCAGGCGGCCAGGGCCCAGCCGCACAGGACGAGGACGGTGTCGCGCCGCCGCCAGCGGGGCGGGTGGCGCTCGGTGCGCTCGTGGTAGGCCCCGAATCCGCGCGCGTCCATGGAGGCGGCCACCCGCTCGGCGTGGCGCACGGCCCCGGTGGTGAGGGCGGGCACCGCCGTCCACGCCCGCACGAGGGGGCGCAGCACCGGCAGGGGCGCTCGGGTGCCGCGCAGGGCGTGCGCCTCCCGGACCACCCGGTACTCGGCGGCCAGGCGCTGGCGGAAGCTGAGCGCGGCGACGCCCGCGTAGGCGAGCCGGTAGGGCACGTGCAGATGGGTGGTGAGGGCGCGAAGCAGGTCCTCGGGGCTTGAGAGCAGCCCCGTGAGCACGCACAGGCCCATGACGGAGCCGAGCTTGCCTCCCAGCCTCAGGCCGACGAGCAGCTGGTTACGCTGCAGCTCGATCGGCCCCAGGGCCAGGACGGTCTCAGAGGCTCCCACCCGTCCCGTGGGGGTGCTCAGTGCCAGGGACAGGCCGATGACGCAGGCTGCCGCCAGGATGGTGAGCGCGGCGGGCGCGCCGCGGCGCGGGTCGGCGGCGAGCAGCAGGAGCGTGCTGACGGCCAGGACGAGGAGGGGGACCTGGGCGGTGGTCATGAGCGCGGTGAGGACCATAAGGGGCAGGAGAGCCGCGAAGGGCGCCAGGGGGTCGAAGGCGGCGCGCCCGGTCACGGAAGGTCCTCCCACCGGGTGAGTGGGGGCAGGCTCGCGCCCGTGGCGAGGGCGAGCTGGCGCATGCGTGCCACCGGTGGGGGCGCGAGTCCGGCCCGGGCCAGCAGCTGCGCGTCGGCGAGGACCTGCTCGGGTCCTGCCTCGGCCAGGACCTGCCCGGCGGCCAGGACGAGGACGCGGTCGGCGTGCTCGGCGACGAGACCCATGTCGTGGGTGGTGAGGATGACGGCGGTGCCCTCGTCGGCGATGGAGCGCAGGAGGCTCATGAGGGCGTCGCAGCTGTGCTGGTCCTGCCCGAAGGTGGGCTCGTCGAGGCAGATGAGGTCCCGGTGGCGGCCCAGGACGGAGGCGACGGACAGGCGCCGCTGCTGGCCCCCGGACAGGAGGAAGGGGTTTGTCGCGGCGTGGTCGGCGAGGCCGAACCTCTCCAGGCGCTCGGCGACCGAGCGCCGCACCTGCCGCTCGTCGGCGCCCGCCAGGCGCAGACCGCGGGCGAGCTCGTCAGCCACGGTGCGCTCGAGGAGCTGGTGCTCGGGGTTCTGGGTGACGAGGGTGACCTCGGGTCCAGGTGTTCCCGGGCGGCGCGGGCGGCCGGCGACGGTGACGGTGCCTGCCGCCCAGGGCTCGAGGCCGGCCAGGGCACGCAGGAGTGTCGTCTTGCCCGAGCCGTTGGCCCCGGTGACGGCGAGCACCTGCCCCGGGCCGAGGGTGAGGTTGACACCGGTGAGGACCGTGTGACGGCGTGAGCGCCGTCCGCGGGGGACGTCGAGCCCACGGACCTCGAGGGCTGGGTGAGCGCGGTGGGAGGCAGCGGGCCGGGCCTGCGCCAAGGCCTCCGAGGAGCGGTCAGCGCGGGCTGCGGGGCGGGGAAGGCGGACCGAGGCGAGCAGGCGGGCGCCATCGGCGAGCGTGAGGGCGACGGCGCCCGGGCGGTCGTCGCCCTGCCCGGTGCGCTCGGTGGTCCCGGTGAGCCCGGCGTCCTGGAGCCGGTGGCTCAGCCGGGTGGCCGAGGGCAGGCGCACCCCGGCGCGGGCGAGCGCACGGCCGTGGCGGGCCAGGACCTGGTCGGCGGGCCCGTAGGCGAGGGTCTCGCCAGCGCGGCCCAGGGCGATGACGTGGGTGACGTGCTCGACGACGTCGTCAAGGTCGTGCTCGACGACGAGGACGGCCGCTCCCCGGGACTGGACGCGGGGAAGGAGCCGGTAGAAGGCGGTGGTGGCCGCCGGGTCGAGGTTGGCGGTGGGCTCGTCCAGGACGAGCAGGTCCGGGTCCTGGGCCAGCGCGCAGGCGAGCACGAGGCGCTGACGCTGCCCGCCGGACAGCTCCCAGGGGCTCGTGCCCTCGCGGCCTAAGAGCCCGACGTCGCTCAGGGCGCGCCGGGCGCGCGGCTCGATCTGCGGGGCCGGCACGCGAAGGTTCTCCAGCGCGTAGCACACCTCGTCGAGGACGCTCGTGGTGACGACCTGGGCGTCCGGGTCCTGCATGACCACGGCGACGGTGCCGGCCAGGTGGGAGACCTCGGCCTCGGCGACCTCTGTCCCGCCGACCTGCACAGAGCCCTGGTAGAAGGAGGGCAGGCAGTGGGGCACGAGCCCGGGCAGCAGGCGCGTGAGGGTGGACTTGCCGCAGCCGGAGGGGCCTAGCAGGAGCGTCGTCGTGCCCGGGCGCAGGGTGAGGGTGACACCCCGGGGGACCCACCTGCGGGTGTGGGCGTACCGGACAGCGGCGTCCTGCAGGGTGGCGACGGCAGGGGCCGCGCTCATCGGGAGACGGCCAGGCCCGTGCGCTCCAGCGCCCGGCGCAGCAGGAGGCACACTCCGACGGCGACCCAGCAGGACAGGACCGACGCAATGGCACCGAGGACGGTCTCCTGGGTGGTCAGCGCGACGCGGAAGCCGGTGGAGTAGAGCATGGCGTTGACGCCTCCGAAGACGGCACCTGAGAGCAGGTAGGCCCACCAGGTCCAGTGCCGGTAGAGCAGGACGGCGATGGGGGCGCCGACGAGGACGGAACCGAGGAGGTTGCTCACGATGGCAGCGGGGCCCTGTGGAGTGAGGAAGGCGCTGACAACTCCCATGACGAGGCCGGCGACGACGAAGACTCCCGGCTTGTTGACGATGACGCCGGGCAGCAGGAAGGGGACCATCCAGGCGCCCATGAGGGCGCACATGACGAGCACGCCGCGGGGGCTGACGGCGACGATGGCGGACACGTAGGTCAGGGGCACGACGAGCAGGGAGCCGACGACGCCGAGGGCGGCCACCGTCATGAGGTTGCGGGTGCCCAGGACGGAGTCGCGCAGGCCCGAGCGGGCGGAGGTGCGGATGGGAGGCGGGGTGACGGGGGTGGTGCTCATAGGGACCTCAGGGGATGATCGGGGCCCGGCGGGGGAGGGGAGGCATCTCCGGCAGGACGAGCGGGGGTCAGGGTAGGCAGGCCTAAGGTAGGAGCGCTTCTCAGTAGTGGTCAAGGGGTTCCTCGCAGCTGCCGCCGCGGTGCTCACGGCCCCGGCGGGACGTCCGCGCAGCGTGTCCGCGGCCCCGTCTATGCTGGCCCCGGCCCTGTCCGCCGTACGAGACGAAGGTGGTTCCATGACCCAGCAGGCCCCGACCGCAGCGCCCCCGGCCGCACGGCCCGTCCTCAGGGTCGGCGTCCTCGGCTCAGGCACCGTCGGCACGCAGGTGGTCCGTCTCCTGGGCGAGCAGGCGCAGGAGTTCGCCGCCCGCAGCGGGGCCCTGCTGGAGGTCACCGGCATCGCCGTGCGAGACCTCTCGGCCCCCCGGGACCCGGCGGTGCCTCGCGCGCTGCTGACCGACGACGCCACCGCCGTCGCCACCGGCAACGACATCGTCATCGAGCTCATCGGCGGCATCGAGCCCGCCCGCACCCTCATCCTCGCGGCCCTGCGCGCCGGGGCCTCGGTCATCACCGGCAACAAGGCCCTCATCGCCGCCCACGGCCCCGAGCTCTACGCCGCCGCCGCCGCGGCCGGTGTCGACTTCTACTACGAGGCCGCCGTCGCTGGGGCGATCCCCGTGGTCTACGCGCTGCGCGAGTCCATGGCGGGGGACCGGGTCACCAGCGTGCTCGGCATCGTCAACGGCACCACCAACTACATCCTCGACGAGATGAGCGCGAAGGGCCTGGGCTTCGAGGCCGCCCTCGCCGCGGCGCAGGAGCTGGGCTACGCCGAGGCGGACCCCACCGCCGACGTCGATGGCCTCGACGCCGCCGCCAAGGCCGCGATCATCGCCTCCCTCGCCTTCCACACCCGCGTCGGCATCGACGACGTCAGTGTCGAGGGCATCCGCTCGGTCACCGCCGAGGACATCCGCGAGGCCCACGCCTCGGGCTGCGAGCTCAAGCTGTTGGCCATCGCCCAGCGTGTCGCCCTCGCCGACGGCCCCGAGGGGGCGGAGGGCGTGAGCGTGCGCGTCCACCCGGCCCTCGTGCCCGCCGACCACCCTCTGGCCAGTGTCCACGGAGCCTTCAACGCCGTGCTCGTCGAGGCCGAGTCCGCCGGCCGGCTCATGTTCTACGGCAAGGGTGCCGGCGGCGCTCCCACCGCCTCCGCCGTCCTGTCCGACGTCGTGGCCGCCGCCGCGCACCGCGTCAACGGCGGTCAGGCGCCGCGCGAGTCCTCCTACGCGGACCTGCCGGTGCTGGGGCCCGAGCAGGCCGTTACCCGCTACCAGGTCCAGCTGTGCGTGGACGACCAGCCGGGCTCCCTGGCCGCGGTGGCCGCCGCCTTCGCCGCCAACGACGTCTCGATCAACTCGGTGCGCCAGAGCGCGTACGTCGGCGGGGACCAGGCGGTCGTCACCATCGTCACCCACCCGGCCGCCGTGGGGCGCCTGGACGCCGCCGTCGAGGCGCTGAGATCCCAGGAGCGTGTCCTCGACGTCATGTCGGTCCAGCGGGTGGAGGGCGAGTGAGCGTCCGCCTGTCGCACGAGGTCGCCGCGGTGAGGGTCCCCGCCACCACCGCGAACATGGGGCCCGGCTTCGACTCCTTCGGCATGGCCTTCCGCTACTACGACGAGGTCACGGTCCGCCCGGTCACCGGCCCGACGACGGTCACGGTCGAGGGTGTTGGTGCGGGGGTGGTCCCCGCGGACGACTCCAACCTCGTCGTGCGTGCCCTGAGGGCCGGCCTCGACGCCGTCGGAGCCCCTCAGGCGGGCTTCGAGATGCACTGCGTCAACCGCATCCCCCACGGGGGTGGGATGGGCTCGTCCGCCTGCGCCGCGGTCGCCGGCCTCATGCTCGCCCGCGGGCTCGTCAATGACCCGGGGCTGCTGGACGACGACCTCGTCTTCCAGCTCGCGACCGGCTTCGAGGGGCACCCGGACAACGTCGCCCCCGCCGTCTACGGCGGTGCCACGGTGGCCTGGACGGAGGCGGACGGCACCGCTCACGCGGCCCCGATGCCGGTGGACGCCACTCTTCCGGTGAGCCTGCTGGTGCCCCCGTCGGCGACGCGGCTG
The DNA here is from genome assembly GCF_051303165.1 of Actinomyces sp. W5033. Taxonomy (NCBI): domain Bacteria; kingdom Bacillati; phylum Actinomycetota; class Actinomycetes; order Actinomycetales; family Actinomycetaceae; genus Actinomyces; species Actinomyces sp. W5033. The sequence continues at coordinate 171,337 of NZ_JBPPGD010000002.1, forward strand.
TCCACCGAGGAGGCCCGCAAGGTCCTGCCGGACTCGGTGCCGCGCGCGGACGCGCTGTTCAACACCTCGAGGGCCGCGGTGCTCATGCTCGCCCTGGCTGGCCGTCCCGACCTGCTCATGGCCGGCACGCAGGACCGCCTGCACCAGGAGTACCGGCGTGGGGTCCTGCCGGAGTCGATGGCGGTCATGGACTCCCTGCGTGAGCAGGGCTACCCGGCGGTGATCTCAGGGGCGGGCCCGACGGTGCTCGTGCTGTCCGACCTGTCGCAGCACACGCGCATGACCTTGCAGCACCACGGCTGGACCGTGCTGCGCCCGGGCATCGACCTCGAGGGGGCCAGGCTGGTCTGAGGACCCGGGGCCTGGTGCGGGACGCCTCCCACCCAAGGCAGCTCACAACTCAGCTAGAATGCTCCTATGGTTGTCTCAACGCGAAGAGAGGCAGCTTATGGGCGCTGTGCCGCGCACCGTCCCGATCGCCCACGCCGCCGCACGCACCTCCACCACTGTGGGGGGCGACGGCGGACGCGTGGGCCACGGCACCGGCCCCGGCTCTCACGGCGGCCCTAGTCGCTGCTACAGTGAGGCCAACGGCCCTGCGGATCGCACCGCACCGCCGCCTGCAGCCGCAGGCGGACAGGAGCCCCGGCCACCGGCCCCTCCGTCGCCCCGGCTGCACGACTGCCCCCGTGAAGGCCTCCGGGGGAGTCCCACCACGTCGATGCCGTCACCAGACGGCATCCGGACCGCACCGGCCCTGCCGGCGATCCCCGGCAGCACACAGAAGGACACTCGTGACCGAGACCTCCCCCGCCTCCCTCTCGACCATGCGCCTGGCCGAGCTGCAGAAGCTCGCCGCCTCCATGGGGCTCAAGGGCACCTCCCGGCTGCGCAAGAGCGAGCTCATCGCCGCCATCCGCGACGGTGGCGCGACCCCTCACACCGACGCCCCCACCGCTGGGGGACAGACCACCCGCCCCGATGAGACCCCCTCCCGGGCCCCGCGCGGCGCCGAGCGCCCCTCCCGGGCTGACGACGCCCCAGCGGCCGAGCGCCCCGAGCGCAGCGGGCAACCCCTGTCCGACGGCGAGGTCCGCCCGCGCCGGCGCCGCGTCACCGCGGCTGCCGGCGCCCCCAGCCGTGCCCCCGAGCGCGGTGCCCGCACCGCCGGGATCGAGCTCGACCTTCCTGCGAGCGCGCGCGACCGCGCCCCCGAGGACACCCAGCAGACCCCGGGCGAGGCCCGCCGCCAGCGCCGTGAGGAGCCCCGCGCCGAGCGCGGCGCCCAGCAGGACGGAACCCGCCCCTCCCGTCGGCGTCGGGCCCAGACCTCCGCGGGCGCCCCCGAGGAGCGTGGCGAGCGCCCCGCGCCGAGCGAGGACCACATCGACGCCAAGGCCGCGCTCATGCGCGACCTCGCCGACGTCACCGGCACCCCGGCCGTCGAGCCCGCCGAGCGCAAGCAGCGCCGCGACGACTCCGACTCCTGGGACGAGGAGAGCCGCGCAAGCCGCCGTCGCGGACGTAAGCGCCGCGGACGCGACCGTGACCGCGACACCCAGGGCGAGGGCGCCAGCCAGCCTGGCCAGCAGCGCGCCCCGCGTGAGGACGAGGTCCTCATCCCCGTGGCCGGCATCCTCGACGTCGCCGACTCCCAGCACGCCTACCTGCGCACCTCTGGGTACCTGCCCGGCGCCAAGGACGTCTACGTCTCCGGCCAGCAGATGAGGGACAACGGCTTGCGCGCGGGCGACGCCGTCACCGGCTGGGTCCGCGAGGGCGGCGAGACCTCCCAGCCGGGCCTTTCCGGCCAGGGCGGGCGCAACGGCCGCAGGCAGAACCGTGCCAGCCGCCAGAAGTACAACCCGCTCGTGAGCGTCGAGGCCGTCAACGGCATGGACCCCGAGCGCGCCAAGCGCCGTCCGGAGTTCAACAAGCTCGTCCCGCTCTACCCGCAGGAGCAGCTGCGCCTGGAGACCACCCCGAAGGCCCTGACCCCCCGGGTCATCGACCTCGTCGCCCCCATCGGCAAGGGCCAGCGTGGCCTCATCGTCTCCCCGCCCAAGGCCGGTAAGACGATCGTGCTGCAGCAGATCGCCAACGCCATCAGCGTCAACAACCCCGAGGCCCACCTCATGGTCGTGCTCGTTGACGAGCGCCCCGAGGAGGTCACGGACATGCAGCGCACTGTCAAGGGTGAGGTCATCGCCTCAACCTTCGACCGCCCGGCCTCAGACCACACGACCGTCGCAGAGCTCGCGATCGAGCGCGCCAAGCGCCTGGTCGAGCTGGGCCAGGACGTCGTGGTCCTGCTCGACTCCATCACGCGCCTGGGGCGGGCCTACAACGTGGCCGCCCCGGCATCGGGGCGGATCCTCTCCGGTGGTGTGGACGCCAGCGCCCTCTACCCGCCCAAGCGCTTCTTCGGCGCCGCCCGCAACATCGAGCACGGCGGGTCGCTCACGATCCTCGCCACCGCGCTGGTGGAGACCGGCTCGAAGATGGACGAGGTGATCTTCGAGGAGTTCAAGGGCACCGGGAACATGGAGCTGCGCCTGTCGCGCCAGCTCGCTGAGAAGCGCATCTTCCCGGCGGTTGACGTCGCCTCCTCCTCCACGCGTCGTGAGGAGCTGCTTATCGACCCGGCCCAGCTCAAGATCATGTGGCGTCTGCGCCGCCTGTTCGCGGGGCTGGAGCAGCAGTCGGCGCTCGAGCTCGTCATCGGCAAGCTCAAGGAGACGGCCTCGAACGCGGAGTTCCTCATGGTCATCTCCAAGACGACCCCGCAGGGCACCTCGCTGGCGGACGCCGACGACGACGCCACGCTGGCCTGAGCGCTGCGCCGCGGGCACTGGCCCCGGCGTCGTCGTGGCGCACGGGCGACGGTCCGTGCGCTCTTGACAACGCGCGTCGAATATCACGTCGCCCGCCTGCCTCGTCCCGTTGTGGCTGTGGCGGGCGCGGCGGCATAATCGGCGACTGGTTTCCGGTTCACCTGCGTGGTCAGCACGTGGGACCCGGGGCCCTCTGAGTGCTAGGAGACACCATGAAGCAGGGGATCCACCCCGACTACGTGGCCACCACGGTCACGTGCACCTGCGGCAACACCTTCGAGACCCGCTCCACCGTGACCTCCGGTGAGATCCGCGTCGACGTCTGCTCCGCCTGCCACCCGTTCTACACGGGCAAGCAGAAGATCCTCGACACCGGTGGCCGCGTGGCCCGCTTCGAGGCCCGCTACGGCAAGCGCGCGAGGTAAGCAGCCTGCACGACGCCGACGGAAGGCACCTTGTGAGGAGCCGCCGTCGGCGTCGTCGCGTCCAGGACCGGGACAGGGCGGTCCCGGACGCGACGAGCGCAGCCCACGCCTGACCAGCAGCACACGAGGAGCACCATGAGCGACGACTTCTCCGCCGCCGCCGCGATGACCGAGGAGCACGCGCGCATCGAGTCCGAGATGGCTGACCCCGCCGTCGCCTCCAACCCCGGGGCCATGCGCCGCCTGGGGCGCCGCTACGCCGAGCTTGGCCGTGTTGTCGCCGCCTACCGCGCCTGGCAGCAGGCCACCGCCGACCTCGCCGACGCCACCGAGCTCGCCGCCGAGGACCCCGACTTCGCCGCCGAGCTGCCCGCCCTGGAGACCGCCGCCGCATCCACGGCCGAGCACCTGCGCGACGTCCTCGTCCCCCGTGACCCCGACGACGCCCGCGACGTCATCATCGAGGTCAAGGCCGGCGAGGGGGGTGAGGAGTCCGCCCTCTTCGCCTCCGACCTGGCCCGCATGTACACCCGCTACGCCGAGCGCCAGGGCTGGGTGGTCGAGGTCCTGGACGCCACCGGCTCCGAGCTCGGCGGCTACAAGGACATCCGCCTCGCGGTCAAGACGCGTACAGCCGTCGAGCCCCAGGACGGGGTGTGGGCGCACCTGAAGTACGAGGGCGGCGTCCACCGCGTCCAGCGCGTGCCCGTCACCGAGAGCCAGGGACGTGTCCACACCTCCGCCGCCGGTGTGCTCGTCATGCCGGAGGCCGACGACCCCGGTGAGCTCGAGATCGACCCGAACGACCTGCGGGTGGATGTCTTCCGCTCCTCCGGCCCCGGCGGCCAGAGCGTCAACACGACCGACTCGGCCGTGCGCCTGACGCACCTGCCCACCGGCATCGTCGTGTCCATGCAGAACGAGAAGTCCCAGCTGCAGAACAAGGAGGCCGCCCTGCGCGTGCTGCGGGCGCGCCTGCTGGCCGAGCGTGCCGCGGCGGCGGCCGCCGAGGCCTCCGCCGCCCGCCGCTCGCAGGTGCGCACGGTGGACCGCTCCGAGCGGATCCGCACCTACAACTTCCCCGAGAACCGGGTCGCCGACCACCGCACCGGCTACAAGGCCTACAACCTCGACGCCGTGCTCGACGGCGACCTGGGCCCGGTGATCGACTCGGCGATCGCCATGGATGAGGCCGAGCGGCTCGCGGCGGTCGGCCAGGCGTGACGGCGGACGGCGCTCTGGACCGCTACGCGCTGCGGCGGCTCGTGCACGAGGCGGGGCAGAGGCTCGCGCAGGCCGGTGTGGCCTCGCCCGAGCACGACGCGCGTGAGCTCGCCCAGTGGCTGCTGGGCTGCTCCCTGCCCCTGGCCGAGGGCGCGGACGAGACCTTCGTGAGCGCCTATGCCGAGGCCATTCGACGGCGCGCCGCCCGCGAGCCCCTGCAACGGGTCACCGGCCGCATGTTCTTCCGCGGCCTGGAGCTCGCCTGCCGCCCCGGTGTCTTCATCGTCCGGCCCGAGACCGAGGTCGTCGCCGGCGCCGCCATTGAGGCTGCCCGGAGGTGCACGCGTGCGAATGTGACCGACGGCCCGCTCGTCGTCGACCTGTGCGCCGGCAGTGGGGCCATCGCCGCCGCCGTCGCCACTGAGGTGCCTACTGCCCGGGTGGTGGCCGTCGAGCTCGCCGACGACGCCTATGCCGTCGCTGTCGCCACGTGTGAGCGGCACGCGCTGGGGAGGGTGCGGGTGCTCCAGGCCGACGCGGCCGACCCCATGACACTGGCCGGGCTGGACGGGCAGGTGGATGTCGTCGTCACCAACCCGCCCTATGTGCCGGCGGGGGCGCTCGAGGACGTTGAGACCGCGTGCCACGACCCCCACCTGGCACTGTTCGGCGGGGGAGAGGACGGCCTCGCCCTGCCCACCGCCCTCGTGCGCCGGGCGGCCGCCCTGCTGCGGGGCGGCGGGGTGCTTGTCATGGAGCATGACGCCCGGCAGGGGGCTGCGCTGCGCGGGGCGGCCCTGGCCGTCGGCTTCCGTGTGGTCTCCACGGGGCGGGACCTCACCGGTCGCGACCGCTACCTGCGGGCCGTGCGCTGATGCGCGCGCCCGGTCACGGATCGCCCGTGGCCTCGCGGATCACGTTCCTGCTGGCGGATCACCTGCGGTCCGGCGGATCACGTTCCTTCGGACGGATCACCTAGTTGCCGCCAAGAGGTGATCCGTCGGGAGAGAGGTGATCCGACCGCGGCCGAGTGAGCCAGCTGAGTGCCGCCGGGAGCGGACCCGTGTCGGCCTGACAGACGCTGTCAGACGTACCGGCGTGCGAGCGCGGCCGCCTGGGCCCCGTAGCCCCCGCCGAAGAGGAAGACGTGGATCATGAGCATGTGCAGCTGGTGCAGCCCCACCCGCTCCTGCCAGCCGTCGGCCAAGGCGGACACCTCGTCGTAGCCTGCGTAGACCTCCCCGAGGAACCGCTGACCGAAGACCCCCAGCGCCGCCAGATCCGTCTCGGCGTGGGCACCGTGCGCCATCGGATCGATGAGCACACCGACGACCTCGACTCCCGGCGCTGAGCGTGCGCTGCCGGGCCCGCCGCCGCGCCCGCCTCGGTCGGTACCGCCCGGCCCGCACCCGGCTCCTTCGGGAGCCCAGGAGGCGGTCTCGGCCGTCGGCACCCACAGGACGTTGCCGGTCCACAGGTCGCCGTGGCTGCGGGCCACCGCCACGCGCTCGCCGCGCTCCTGAGCCCTGCGGCGCGTGAGCTCGGGCTGCGGGGTGTCGAAGTTGCCGTCGGCCAGGCGCGCGCACACCCGCTCGATGAGGCCGGCCTCGCCGCGGCTGAGTGAGCCCGCGTCACGCCCCGGACCGATGTAGGGCAAGATCCGGTCCTCGGAGTAGAAGCGGCCCCAGGGGCGGGGCTCGTCCCCGGGTGTCTCGGGAGCGTGCGGGCGCAGCCGGATGTCCGAGCGCCCCATGCGGGTGCGCCCGTCCCAGCCGGGCGGAGCGGCACCGAAGGCGGGGGCACCGGCGGCGTGCGTCACCGCCAGGGCCCGGCCGAAGGCCCGTGCGGCCTCGGGCGTCACCCGGCCGGCGCTCAGGTGCGGCTCCTCGATCCAGCCGTCGCCGATGGTCACCGGTACGACGTGGGCGCCGCCTGCGGGCATGGCCTCGGCCAGCCACTCCAGCCCCTGAGCCTCCAGACGGGTCGCTCCAGGAAAGTCATCGGTCTTGCGGATCGTGGGCTTGGGCCGGCTGCTCATGGTGCCAGCCTTGCACGTGCCGACCCGTCGAACGGGGTGGTCGGCATCGCCGGGGCCGCGCTGCGGACCTGGTGCGCTGGGGGCAGAGCAAGCCGTTGCACGCTCATGTGACTGGTGTGATTTCGGTGATCCGGGGATCTCGTTGGAATTCCGAGGAACTCACCCTGATGCTGGAGATGGTTACGCCGGCTCCCCTGTGCATGAGGATCACTGACGCACATGGGAGCCGAAGGATGCTCAGCGACCGAAGGGGACAACCCCGAAATCCTGCGGATCACGCGGATGCTCCGCTCACGTGAACGTGCCACCTCCTTAGTGGGCGCCAGCTCCGTGCTGTGGCGCGCCCCTGTCAGGCAGGCCGGCCTCGCCGGCCTCGGCATGGGCGTGGACGCCGTCGTCCTCGCTCACAGCGGGGACGATGACGGACGGACGGCAAGTTCTTCGGCGGCATTGTTCTCGCGCTGCTCGGCGCTGTCGGTGAGGGTCCCGCTGACGCGCATGAGCCTCATGACCTCGGTCAGCGTCTCGCGTCCCGGTGGCGCCTACCCCTTGTCGTGGACTGGAAGCGCCGCGCCGAGCACCTGCTGTGCGCGAGCGGGCGGTCGTGCGCGATTGGCCGTCCCGGCTGGTTCGACCACCAGGGCGTCGGCGACACCGGCATCGAGTTCCTCCAGGGTGACCGTGTCACCTCCTCGCGCGCCGTCAGCGCCGGGGCCCGCCAACAGGGACCTGGAGGGAGTGACGACCATGTTCGCGGACACTCGTCCTGACGAGGAGACTGGCTGGGGTGGGGAGGACCTGTGGCTCAGGCGCAGCGCCATCATCTGCCAGCTCCCGCACAAGGACCGCACCGACCGGCGCCTGCTGCGCGACGTCATCGAGGCCAACGAGGACGTCCCGGAGCCCTTCATCCGCAAGGCCATCGGCTGGGCCCTGCGCGACTGCGCCCGCACCGCACCCGCCTGGGTCCGTGGTTTCGTCGACACTCACCCAGGGCTGTCCCCGCTGAGCCGCCGGGAGGCCATCAAGCACCTGTGACCCCGGGACGGGGCCCTCAGCCGCGCCGGGACCGTCAGGTTCGGGGCGTTCGTCTCCGAGTGCCTCCGGGTGCCGACCGTCCCGCCCGGGTGCCTCCGGGGCGACACGAGGCACCCGCCGTGCGCCAGTAGTCTTGGCCCCACGATGAACGCGATGGACTCCCTCTTCGGCTCCCTGCCCATGCCCGGCCAGAAGGGTGGGGCCACGCCCCCGGCGGAGGCCGCCCTGCCCGCCCTGGTACCTGCCTCCTTCGACGCCGACGACGGCTGGGCCGACTCCCTGCTCGCCGCCGAGGCCCCCGCGGAGCCCGGCTACGAGCCCGACGATGCCCCCTCGCCCGAGGAACTGGCCGCGGTGGCCGGCACCTGGGAGGAGCGCCAGGCCGAGACCGCAGCCCTCGTGGCCCGCGCTCAGGCGCGTGCCGCCCAGGCCCGTGCCCGTGCCGGCGCGGATTCCGCCCTCGGCACCGGTGCCGTCGGCGCCCACGGCGGCCTCGCCGTTGCTGACCCCACTGCCCTCACCCGCGGCCTCAACGGGCCCCAGGCCGAGGCCGTCACCCACGCCGGCAGCCCCCTGCTCATCCTCGCCGGTGCCGGCAGCGGCAAGACCCGGGTCCTCACCCACCGCATCGCCTACCTGCTGGCCACCGGCCGCGCCCGGGCGGGCGAGATCCTGGCCATCACCTTCACCAACAAGGCCGCCGCCGAGATGCGCGAGCGGGTCGCCGCCCTCGTGGGCCCTGCCGCCGAGCGCATGTGGGTTGCCACCTTCCACTCCGCCTGCGTGCGCATCCTGCGCCGTGAGCACGACGCCCTGGGGCTGCGCTCCACCTTCTCGATCTACGACGCCGCCGACTCCCAGCGCCTCATCACGCTGATCGTGCGCGAGCTCGGCATCGACTCCAAGCGCTTCACCCCCAAGACCTTCGCCCACCGGATCTCCGACCTGAAGAACGAGCTCGTCACCCCCGCCGCCTTCGCCGAGCGCGCCGTCACCTCCAACCTGCTCGAGCGCCACCTCGTCGATGTCTACCGCGCCTACCAGGCGCGCCTGGCCGCCGCCAACGCCCTCGACTTCGACGACCTCATCATGCGCACGGTCCAGCTCCTGCGCGCCCGGCCCGCCATCGCCGAGATGTACCGGCGCCGCTTCCGCCACGTCCTCGTCGACGAGTACCAGGACACCAACCACGCCCAGTACGTGCTCGTGCGCGAGCTCATTGGCGGGCCCGGCACCTCGGGCGCCTCCTCCCCGCTAGCCCAGGGCGAGCTCACGGTGGTCGGCGACTCCGACCAGTCGATCTACGCCTTCCGCGGCGCCACGATCCGCAACATCGAGGAGTTCGAGCAGGACTACCCCAGCGCCCGCACGATTCTGCTGCAGCAGAACTACCGCTCCACCCAGAACATCCTCGACGCCGCCAACGCCGTCATCAGCCACAACTCCGGCCGCCGCAAGAAGGAGCTCTTCACCGACTCCGGTGCGGGCGCCCCTGTGACCGGCTACGTCGCCGACTCCGAGCACGACGAGGCCCGCTGGATCAGCCAGGAGATCGACCGCCTCGCCGACACCGAGGGGGTTCGGCCCCGCGACGTCGCCGTCTTCTACCGCACCAACGCGCAGTCCCGGGCCCTGGAGGAGGCCTTCCTGCGCTCTGGGCAGCCCTACAAGGTGGTCGGCGGCACCCGCTTCTACGACCGCCGCGAGGTCAAGGACGCCATCGCCTACCTGCGCGCGGTGGACAACCCCGACGACGACGTGAGCGTGCGCCGGGTCCTCAACGTCCCCAAGCGGGGCCTGGGGGACAAGGCGGAGGCGGCCCTGGCCGGGCACGCCGCCCGTCACGGCGTCTCCTTCGGGCAGGCGGTCGCCGACGCCGCCGGGGCGCCGCGCCCGGCCGAGTCCGGGGCTGGCGACCTTGACGCGCCGGGCACCGAGCCGCCCGCCGTCGAGGGCCTGACCACCCGTGCGTGCACGCAGGTGACCCGCTTCCACGAGCTGCTCGCGGGCCTGCGACACCAGCTGGCCGCGGGCGACGGCGTGGCCGACCTGCTCGACTCGGCCCTCGACGCCTCCGGTTACCTCGCCGAGCTGCGTGCCTCCGACGACCCGCAGGACGCCAGCCGCATCGAGAACCTGGCTGAGCTGCACGCCGTCGCCTCCGACTTCCAGTCCGCCAACCCCGACGGCACGCTGGCGGACTTCCTGGAGCGGGTGAGCCTCGTGGCCGACGCCGACCAGCTGCCCCCGGCCGCCGACCTCGCTGACGACGAGGCCCTCCGGGCCGCCGAGCAGGGACAGGTCACCCTCATGACCGTCCACACGGCCAAGGGCCTGGAGTTCCCCGTCGTCTTCGTCACCGGCATGGAGGACGGCACCTTCCCGCACGCGCGCTCCCTGGCGGAGGAGACCGAGCTCGCCGAGGAGCGGCGCCTGGCCTACGTGGCCCTCACCCGCGCCCGCCAGCGCCTGTACGTCACCCGGGCGGCGGTGCGCTCGGCGTGGGGCGCCGCCCAGGCGATGCCGGAGTCGCGGTTCCTGGCCGAGATCCCCGCCGAGGTCATGGAGTGGAAGCGGTTGGCTTCCTCCATGGACGCGCTGCGCGGGGGCGGGACGGGCTGGGGCGCCTCGTGGGACGAGGGGGGATTCGGCTCCGGGCGGGGGGGCTCCTACCGCCGGGGCGGGCGCTCCGGCGATGCCGGGTACTCCGACGACGACTTCGCCCCCGCCGTCGGCTCCGGGCACGCAGGCGGGCGCACAGGACGGCTCGGACGCGTCGAGACCGCCCAGGACCGGGCTCAGGCCAAGCGCGAGGCGGCCCGGGCCCGGCGTGAGGCGGCGGTGCCTACCCGCCTGGACGGCTCGAGGTCGGCGGCGCAGGAGGCGCTGCCGGAGGCGGTCGCGGGCCTGCGGGCCGGGGACCGGGTGCGCCACAAGACCTACGGCGTCGGCACGGTCGAGCGGATCGAGGGCTCGGGGCGCTCGACGACGGCGCACGTGACCTTCACGATCGACGGCGCCCCGGCCACCAAGCGCCTCATCCTGCGCCTGGCGCCCATGGAGAGGATCTGAGGGCCCGGCCTCAGCTGCGGGGCTTGACGAGGGGCACGGCCCGCCGCTCGGCGCGGAAGTCGTTGACCGGGTGGTTGCCGGCGTAGCCCAGCGCGAAACCGGTGACGAGGTGGTAGTTCCTCGGGGCCTCGAACTCGGCGTCCAGGGGGCGCCTCCAGGCGGCGAGGACCCCCAGCGGGCAGGAGTCGACGCCGTGCGCCTTCGCCGACAGGAAGAGGGTCTGGGGTGTGATCCCGGCGTCGAGGGCGGAGAAGGGCAGGAAGCTCTTGTGGATGAGGACGAAGCCCATGACCGGGGCGTCGAAGGCCCGACAGCTGGCTCTGGCGGCCTCCTCGCGGGCGGCGCGGTCCCCGCGGGCGATCCCCAGATGGGCGTACAGGGCCTTACCGACCTTCTGGGAATGGGGGAGCAGGTCCTTGGGGTAAGGGCTCCCAGGGCCGGTAGTCGCCGTCGGGGGCCTTGCCGGTGAGGACGAGCCGGGCCAGGGCGCCGCGCTGCTTGCTCATGACGGGGACGGCCCTGTCGAGCTCGGCGACGTAGGCGGCCCTGAGGCCTTCGACCCGCGGCCCGGTGGCCAGCGCGAGCATGAAGGGCCGGGCGTTGGGCCAGCTCGGTGCCTGACGGGTGTCGTCGAGGACCGCGTCGAGGACCTCCTGGGGGACCGGGTCGGGCCGGAAGCCGCGCACCGAGTGACGCGAGGCTGCCAGAGCGCTGAAGGCCTCGGCACCCGCCGGCGCAGTGCCATCGGGCTGGGTCTCGTCGGGCTGGGTCTCGTCGGGCCGGGTCTTGGCGGGGGAGGTCTTGTGCGTCGTCGGGTCTCCTTGGGATGTCATCGGTTCTACGTGAGGCCTCAGGACAGGCCGAGTGCCACCTGCTCCTCCAGGCGGTCCATGGCGGGGCAGGACAGCACCAGGCGCAGGACGTTGCGGGCGGTGCGCTGGAGCTCACCGAGGGTGAGATGCTCGCCGCTGGCGTCCTCGGGGGCGAAGGCCTCGAGGATGAACTGGTCGTGGCCGTCCCCGCGCTTGTCCTGCTCCCAGGTCAGCGCCCCGGGCATGAGGACGTCGTCCTGGGCGCGCAGGCGGTAGGCGGAGTCGGACAGGGCCGGGAAGATCGGGTCCTGGGCGCTCTGGACCCACCAGTCGGTGATGACGACGCCCTCGTAGCCCCACTCGCCCCGCAGGATCGTGGTGACGAGGTCGTAGTTGTGGTAGGACCACACGCCGTTGACCTTGTTGTAGGAGGTCATGAGGGTGCGCGGTGCCGCCTCCTTGACGACCATGCGGAATGCCCGCAGATAGATCTCGCGCAGGGCCCGGGCGGAGACGCGCGAGTCGTGCGCCCACCGGTTGGTCTCCTGGTTGTTGGCCGCGAAGTGCTTGGGGCAGGCGGACACGCCCTGGGACTGGACGCCACGCACGTAGGCCGCCGCGCAGGACCCGGTGAGCAGGGGGTCCTCCGAGTAGTACTCGAAGTTGCGTCCGCACAGGGGGTCGCGGTGGATGTTCATACCCGGGGCAAGCAGGACGTCGGAGCCCTTGCGCCGCATCTCCTGGGCGTGCAGCGCCTCCATGCGCTCGATGAGCGCGGGGTCCCAGGTGGAGGCGAGCGCGGTGCCACAAGGCAGGAGGGAGGCGAAGGCGGACACGCGGATGCCGGAGGGGCCGTCGGTCGTCGTCACCGCCGGGACGCCACGCGCACGCAGCCGGGCGGTGACGCCGCCGAAGGCGCCGGCGTTGCCGGGCACGCCCAGCGGGGAGTTCATGGTGACGTCGCCGTAGGCGAGCTCGGCGAGGTCCGCGGGCTCCAGGGAGGCGATGAAGGCGTCGAGGCTGACGGTGCCGGCGGCCACGTCTTGCAGGGTGGAGCCGGTGGCGGGGGCCTCGGCGATGGGCGCGGGCAGGCGCGCGAGGATCCGCTCGCGCAGGTCCACGGTGCGCACGGGCACGGGCTCAGTGCTGCGCCGGGCCGTGCCGTCGGCGTCGTAGACCACGCTCCAGCGCTCGAAGGGATGGCAGGGGTCTGGCGCCAGGGCCTCCTCGAGCCGCTCAAGGACCTCGGTGCCGGCGACGGTGACGGTCCCAGCCAGGGTGGTCTCGCGCACGCTGAGCCCCACGTGCAGGGCGTGCTCGCCGGCCTCGAGGACCCAGGCGTGGGGGTGCCCGGTGGCGCCGGAGTCGTCGAAGGAGGCCAGGCGCTCGACGGTGAGGGTGAGGGTGAGCTCCTCGTTGTCGCCGGGAAGGACCTCGCCGGTGCGGGCGAAGGCGACGAGCTGGCGCGCCGGGACCCCGAGCCGGGCGCGGGTGGCGGGGGCGGCGTAGACCTGGACCACCGTGGAGCCTGGGCGAGGGCCCGTGTTGGTGGCGCTCACGGTCAGGCTCACGCTGTCGCCGTGGCGCTCGGGGGCGGTGGCGCTCAGGGTGAAGGTGGTGTACCCCAGGCCGTGGCCGAAGGGGAACTGGGCCCGCTCGGGGGCGAAGGTCTCGAAGTAGCGGTAGCCGACGAAGACGTCCTCGCTGTAGTCGTTGTGCTCCTTACCGCCGAAGAAGGCCGAGGAGGGGTAGTCCTCGTAACGGTAGGCGACGGTGTCGGGCAGGCGCCCGCCGGGCTCGGTAGCCCCGGTGAGCACGTCGGCCACGGCCCGCGCGCCCTCCATACCGCCGGGCCAGGCGAGCAGGAGCGCATCGACGTCGATCTCCTCGGCCCACGACAGGTCCATGACGTTGCCGGAGTCAATGACGACGACGGTGCGCTCGAAGGCGTCTGCGGCCCGCTCCAGCAGGGAGCGCTCGGCGTCGGTGAGCAGGTAGGAGCCGGGCTCGAGGACGTTCTCACGGTCCTCGCCGGCGGCGCGGCCGATGACGACGACGCCGGTGCGGGCGCGCTGGGCGGCGGCGGTGATCGCCTCGTCGGACAGGGGCATCTCCTGGAGGTGGCGCGGCCACTGCCCCCACTCGGCGCTCGGGGGACGGTGGGCGGCGCACCAGGAGCGGTAGGCGCTGGCGAGCTCGGCGTCTACGGCGACGCCAGCCTCGGCCAGGCAGTCCAGGAGGTTGGTGGTGTAGGGCGGGTTGACGTCGCCCCCGGAGCCGTAGCCGACGGCGAACCAGTCGAGCTGGACGCGTCCGAGGACGGCCACTGCCTCCCCGGGGGGCAGGGGCAGGGCGTCATTGTTGGTGAGCAGGACGGTGCCCTCGGCGGCGGCCCGGCGGGCGAGGGCCACCAGGTCGGGATCGACCCAGCGGTCCGCTTGCGGGTCCGCGCTTGTGAAGCCCTGTGCGACCTCGCTCGTCGTCATGATGTCTCTCCCTCGGGACGGGGCCGGCTCCGTTGCCCGGCCTGGGGGACAGCGTATCGGAAGTCACTATCTGGTCGGTAGGTATGTGGGTCGATGGCACTCGGGAGGCTGTGGTGTCCCGCCAGGCCGACGCAAGGTCACGGTTCGGTATCGGCTGCCGGGTGGTCTTCGTGATCGACGCGCGTCGATGTAACGTGGTGCGCGCCACGTCGTCGATGCGCGTCGAAGTCACTTGAGGGCCCCCACCCTCCGCGCCGTCGCGGCTCCCGTGTTTCAAGGAGGAAACCCCCCATGGCAAACGCACTCCCTCGCCGTCGGTTCATCCAGGGCTCAGTGATCGCCGCCACCCTCACCGCGGCTGCCGCCTGCTCCAAGGGATCGGGCGGCTCTGGTGGCTCCGGCGGCTCCGCCGCCCTCGAGGGCACCGGCCCCATCACCTGGGTCCAGGGCAAGGACAACTCCGGCGGCAAGGTCCAGGCGCGTATCGACGAGTGGAACGCCGCCAACCCTGACGAGAAGGTCACCCTCATCGAGCTCTCCGCCGAGGCCGACCAGCAGCGCCAGTCCTTCGTCAACAACGCCCAGACCAAGTCCGACGCCTACGACGTCATCAGCGTCGACAACGTCTGGGTCGCCGAGTTCGCCGCCAACCAGTGGATCGTCGAGCTGCCCAAGGACGAGCTCCACTACGACGACGTCATCGACAGCGTCTACGACACCGGCCTGTACATGGACCGGCTCTACGGCATGCCCTTTGCGACGGACTCGTCCATCATGTTCTACCGCAAGGACTTCCTGGCCGAGGCGGGCATCACCGAGGTCCCCACTGACTGGGACGGCATCAAGGCCGCCATCGACGCCGTGCGCAAGCTCCCGGGCCACGAGAGCATCGGCGGCTTCGGCGGCCAGTTCGCCAAGTACGAGGGCCTGACCTGCTGCGCCAGCGAGTTCGTCAACACCTTCGGCGGCTCCTACTACGACAGCGAGAACAACGTCTCCATCAACACCCCCGAGGCCATCGAGGGCCTGCAGTTCCTCATGGACGCCTTCAAGGACGGCTACATCCCCCAGCAGGCCCTGGAGTGGAAGGAGGAGGACGGCCGCAACGCCTTCGAGTCCGGCAACCTCCTCTTCTACCGCCAGTGGCCCTACCAGTACGCCAACAACGTCGAGGCCCTGGGCACCGACAAGTTCGGCGTCGCGGCCCTGCCCTCGCTCGACGGACACACCTTCGTGCCCACCCTCGGCGGCCACAACTGCGGTATCTCCGCCTACTCCAAGAACAAGGCCACGGCCCTGAAGTTCATCAAGTGGTGGACCAGCCCCGAGTCCGAGAAGTACGCCCTCGACACCCAGACCCTCGCGCCCATCAACGCCTCCCTCTACGAGGACTCCGAGATGCTCGCGAAGTTCCCCTACCTGCCGACCCTGCGCGAGTCCCTCGACTCCGCTGTCGGCCGCCCGAAGGCCGTCGCCTACGGTGACGTCACCGCCGCCATCCAGGACGCCTTCTACCCGGCGATCCAGCAGCAGAAGACGGCGAAGGAGGCCATCGAGGGCCTCGAGAGCGCCCTCAAGGCGCTGGCCTGAGATCCACTGCTCGATCCCGGTGGTGGGGGCGGCCGCGGTGCCGTCCCCACCACCGGCCGAGCATGGTGCGCGAAGGAGTCCCATGAGCAGCATGTCCTCAGCACAGGCCGTCAACCGTCAGTCCAAGGCCTCCAGGGCTCAGGCCCGCCTGGCCTGGACCCTGATCACACCGACGATCGCGGTCCTGCTGATCGTCATCATCATCCCAGTCTTCCAGTCCCTCTACCAGTCCCTCTTCGGCAAGGCCGGGCTCGACCCGAAGACCGGCTTCGTCTCGGACACCGAGCCCTTCGTCGGGCTGAGCAACTACACCGACATCTTCACCGACGCCGGCACGAGGTTCTGGACCGCCGCCTACAACACGACCCTCTTCGGCGTCGTCACTGTCGTCCTCGAGACGGTCCTGGGTGTCGCGATGGCGCTCATCATGCACAAGGCCATGCGCGGGCGCGGCTTCGTGCGCGCTGCCATCCTCGTGCCCTGGGCGATCCCCACCGCCGTCTCCGGCATCCTGTGGGGCTGGATCTTCAACCAGAACGGCGTCGCCAACGCCATCCTGGGCCAGCACGTCATGTGGGCCTCCGGCAACGCCGCTGCCAAGCTCACCATCATCATCGCTGACGTGTGGAAGACCGCGCCCTACATCGGTCTGCTCACCCTCGCGGGCCTGCAGGTCATCCCCGACGAGGTCTACGAGGCTGCCAAGATCGACGGCGCCAACGCCTGGAAGCGCTTCACCCGCATCACCCTGCCGCTGGTCAAGCCCGCCCTCGTCGTCGCCATCCTGTTCCGCACCCTGGACGCCCTGCGCATGTTCGACCTGCCCTACATCCTCATCGGCCCGCGCAAGGAGAGCGTCGAGACCATCTCCATGCTCGTGCAGGACGAGGCCTCCAACCTCAGGTACGGCTCCGCCGCGGCCTACGCGCTCATCCTCTTCCTCTACGTCTTCATCTTCGCCTTCGCCTTCGTCAAGATCACGGGCGCCGACCTGGGGGCCAGCGTCGAGAGGAAGAAGAAGTCCCCAGGAGGCAGGCTCAACGCCTCCGTGTTCCTGCCCCGGCGCCGTCGCTCCCCCCAGCCCGTCGCCTCCCTGACCGAAGGAGGACGCTCATGAGCACCGCGACCACGGCCGGACCCGGGCTGAGGAAGAAGAAGACCGACTGGGCGGGGATCTTCTCCTCCTTCGGCATCGTCCTCATCGTCATCTACTGCCTGGCCCCCTTCTACTGGATGATCGTGTCCTCGCTGCGGCCGGACAAGGAGATCTTCGAGAACTCCTGGTGGCCGAGGAACCCCTCCTTCGAGAACTACGAGGCGGTCTTCTCCGCCAAGAACAACTTCGCCTCGGGCCTGATCAACTCGCTCATCGTCTCGGTCATCGTCACCGTGGTGGCGCTCGCGGTGGCGACCTTCGCCTCCTACGCGCTGGCCCGCCTGAGCTTCCGCGGCAAGGGCTTCCTGCTGCTCGTGGTCCTGGCGACCTCGATGTTCCCCCTCGTGGCGATCATCGTGCCGCTGCTGAAGAACTTCGCCGCCTGGGAGTGGATCAACACCTACCAGGCGATGATCATCCCGGACCTGTCCTTCTCCCTGCCGCTGGCGGTGTGGAACCTCACGAGCTTCTTCCGGCAGATGCCGCTCGAGCTTGAGCAGTCCGCCATGGTGGACGGCTGCACCCCGGGGCAGGCCTTCCGCAAGATCATCCTGCCCCTGGCAGCCCCCGGCATCTTCACCACCGCCATCATCATCTTCATCGGAGCCTGGAACGAGTTCCTCGTCGCCGTCACGATGATCAACGACCCGGCCATGCAGCCCGCGACCGTGCTGCTGTCGAAGTTCACGGGCGCCGCCCAGTTCAACACGCCCTTCGGCTCCCAGATGGCGGCCGGAGTCATCATGACCCTTCCCCTGGTCATCATGGTGCTGCTCTTCCAGCGCCGGATCGTCGCCGGCCTCGCCGCCGGCGGGCTCAAGTCCTGAGCCTGCTCGGCCCGGGCGCGCACTGCGCCCGGGCCGGGAGCCCGGCGGCGCGGCGGGGCACGGGCCCGTCACGCCGCCGCACCAGGGCCGCCCACCGCCCGCGCCGTCCTGAGCCTCTCCTCATCCAGACAAGGACGTTCTGCATGACCGACGCACAGCCGCCTGCCCGCACCGACCTCGACGCCTGGTGGCGCGACGCCGTCATCTACCAGGTCTACCCGCGCTCCTTCTGCGACTCAGACGGCGACGGTCTGGGCGATCTCAAGGGCATCACCTCCCGGCTGGAGCACATCGCGTCCCTGGGCGTGGACGCCCTGTGGCTCTCACCCTTCTACCCCTCGCCCCAGGTGGACGCCGGCTACGACGTCGCCGACTACTGCGACGTCGCCCCCGAGTACGGCAGCCTCGCCGACTTCGACGCGCTGGTGGCCCGCGCCCACGAGCTCGGACTCAAGGTGGTGGTCGACCTCGTGCCCAACCACTCCTCGGACCAGCACGCCTGGTTCCAGGCGGCCCTGTCCGCCGGCCCGGGCTCCGCCGAGCGCGCCCGCTACCTCTTCCGCCACAGCCCGGACACGCCCCCGAACAACTGGGGCAGCCTCTTCGGCGGACCCGCGTGGGAGCCGGTCCAGCCCCTGACCGGCAAGGACGAGGACCGCGGCTGGTGGTACCTGCACCTGTTCGCCCCCGAGCAGCCCGACTTCGACTGGACCAACCCCGAGGTCCACGAGATGTTCAACGACGTCCTGCGCTTCTGGGCGGTCGAGCACGGTGTGGACGGCTTCCGGGTCGACGTCGCCCACGGCCTGGTCAAGGCCGAGGGGCTGCCCGACGACGAGGTCGGCCCCGACCGCTGGGGCTCCGACGACGAGGAGCCCGGCAAGCCCAAGGCCCCCGACATCGGCCCCATGTTCGACCAGCCCGGTGTGCACGACGTCTACCGGCAGTGGCGCGGCGTCCTGGACGCCATCCGCCCCGAGATCCTCCTCGTCGCCGAGGCCTGGGTGCAGCCGCCCTCCCACACGTCCATGTACGTGCGCCACGACGAGATGAGCCAGGCCTTCAACTTCGACTTCCTCAAGTCCCCCTGGGACGCCGGGCACCTGCGCCAGGTCATCGACACCACCACGGGGTACAACGACGCCGTCGGGGCACCCACCACCTGGGTGCTGTCCAACCACGACGTCGTGCGCCACACGAGCCGCTTCGGCTACCCGCCGGGCACGAGCACCGAGCGCGGCATCGGCGCCGACGACCCCCAGCCGGACGAGGCCCTGGGGCTTGAGCGCGCCCGTGCGCTCACCCTCTTCGCGCTGGGGCTGCCGGGCAGCGCCTACCTCTACCAGGGCGAAGAGCTCGGGCTGCCCGAGCACACGACGATGGCCGACGAGGCCCGCCAGGACCCGACGTGGCTGCGTACGGGCCACCAGGTGCGCGGCCGCGACGGC
Organism: Actinomyces sp. W5033; assembly: GCF_051303165.1. Lineage (NCBI taxonomy): Bacteria > Bacillati > Actinomycetota > Actinomycetes > Actinomycetales > Actinomycetaceae > Actinomyces > Actinomyces sp. W5033. Next base: position 190,287 of record NZ_JBPPGD010000002.1, read on the forward strand.
TGCCGGGTGCCCCTGCCGTGGTCCGCGGAGGGTCCCTCCTACGGCTTCAACGACACCGGCGCGAGCTGGCTGCCCCAGCCGCCGGGCTGGGGACGCTTCGCCCCTGGCGGTCAGGACGGCGTGCCCGGATCGACCCTCGAGATGTACCGGTCCGCGCTCCGGACGCGTCGCGAACGGCATCTGGGCCGCGGCGCCATCGAGTGGCTCGACGCCCCCGAGGGCGCCCTCGCCCTGCGCAACGGCGCGACCGTGATCGTGCTCAACACCACAGCGGAGCCGGTCAGGATGCCGGTCGAGGGCGAGGTGCTCGTGCGCTCCTCAGCCTCGACCGCGGCCGGGGGCGTGCTGGCGCCCAACGCCTGCGTGTGGATGGCGATCTGACGCCGCTGTACACACGCCGTCGGCTCTGGGACCCTCGCCGTGGCGGGCCCGCCCCGCCGCAGACACAGTGCGACAACGGCCCCTGGGGCCCTGACCTGAGGAGGACCTGCGATGCCGGTGACGCGCGCGGACGTCGCCCAGCTGGCGGGAGTATCGCCGTCAACCGTCACCTACGTCCTCACCGGTGACCGCTCGGTGTCCCGGGGTACGCAGGAACGCGTGCTGAGGGCTGTGGAGAGGCTCGGCTACCGCCCCAACGCCTCGGCGGCCGCCCTGGCCTCCCACCGGGTGCGCAGCGTCGGCGTCCTGCTGCGCATGCGACGCGCCGCCGTCGAGGCCGGAGACCTTCTCTACGTCGACGGCGTGCGCTCGCGCGTGGAGCCCGAGGGCATCCAGGTGGTCGTGCCCATGGGTCTGCGTGAGGACCCCGTTGGCGGCGTGAGGGCCCTCATCCGCTCCCAGTCGATCGGCTCGGCGATCCTCATGGACGTGTCCTCCGACGACGAGCGCGAGGAGGTCCTGCTCAAGGAACGGGTCCCCACCGTCCTCATCGGACGCTCCGGAAGGCTGGGTGGTGCCCCGAGCATCGACGCCGACTTCGTCCAGAGCGCTGTCCTGGCCCTCAGCCACCTGGCCGAGCTCGGCCACCGGCGCGTCATGCTGCTCACCCGGGTGGACGACGACGACCGCGCCCGCGCCTACGTGCTGCAGCGTGGCGCCCTGCTGAGCGGCTCGCAGAACCTGGGCATCACCGGCGTCCTGCGCTGCCTGCCCTCCAGCCCCGTGCACGGGGCGCGGCTCGTGGGCCGCAGCGGTCTCGTGCAGGGCTGCACCGCCGTCGTGAGCAACAACCCCGCGGCGCTGTCGGGGATCCTGGCGGGGGCCGCGGTCCTGGGCCTGCGGGTGCCTGAGGACCTGTCGGTCGTCTCCATGGGCGTCGACACGGCGCTGGGAGTGGACAACCGGCTGGTGACCGCCTCGACCATTGACGCCCACGCCATGGGCTACGAGGCGGGGAACCTGCTGCTGCGTCTCATCGCGCGGCCGGGTCTGGAGGAGCACCTGCTGCACGCCCCCAGGCTGTACGAGCGCGGGACGACGGCACAGCCCCGGCACTGAGCCGCGCACTGAGCCGTGCACCGGCTCCGGGACTGGCCCGCGGGAGCGGCCCACCGTGCACTGACCCCGGGACCGGCCCCGGTGCTCACCGCGGTGCCGGGGCGCTGGCCCGTCACTGACCGGGACGGTCGGGGCTCACAGCCCCCAGCGGCGGAACCCGCCCTCCGCCGAGATGACCTGTCCGGTGACCCAGGCGGCGTCGTCGGTCAGCAGCCAGCAGATGAGCCGGGCGGGGTCCTCGGGCCTGGCGGGCACGCCCCCGGGGAAGGCGGGTGCCAGAGCCTGCTCCAGCTCGGCGTCCATGTAGCCGGTGTTGACCGGCCCGGGGTTGACGGTGTTGAGGCGGATGCCACGGTCGGCCAGGCCGTCGGCCAGTGAGGACGTGGCGCCCACCAGCGCCGCCTTGGAGGTGATGTAGGCGATCTCCTCCGCCATCGGCCCCAGGATCTGGCCCGAGCTCATGAGGACGGCGCTGCGGCGCGCCCGGCCCTGGGCGGGGGCGTCACCGGGACGGTCGTCGGGCAGCGCGGCCATCGCCTGGAGCAGGAGGAGCGAGGCGCGGGCGCCGACCTGCCAGTGGTGGTCGAGGTCCGCGGCCGTGATGTCCTCCAGACGCCCGTCGTGGCCGGACGAGGCCTGGTTGCACACGAGGGCGTCGACGCCGCCCAGGGCCTGGTGCGCCCGCTCGATGACACGGGCGGGCGCCTGCGCGTCGCGCAGGTCCTCGCTCAGGTGCTCCAGCACCGCGCCGGGCGCCAGGTGGCTGCGCACGGAGTTCATCGTGGCCTCGATGCTGTCCGCGCCCCAGGGCTGCTCGGCGTCGTGGGGCGAGTAGTGGTGCAGGAGCAGGGAGGCGCCCATGTCGGCGGCCAGGCAGGCGATGGCGTGGCCGATGCCGGCACGGCGGCTGACGCCGGTGACGACGACACGACGTCCGGCCAGGGGAGCGGAGGGCAGCTGACTCATGCGGCGATCGTCGCACACCGGCCCGGGCGGCGGGGCGTGCACGTGCGGGCAGGCAGGTGCTGGCCCAGGGTGGCTGCCGCCGTCGGGCCGCCTGCGGGCGGGCGGGCGGGGGTGCGAGGGTGGGGCCGCGGCCCACGTCCGCGGAGGATGTGTGTGGGCCGGGCACCGGCCGACCTTCCGGTGCCCGGCCCTGTCGCCTGGGGTCGCAGGCCTCAGACGACCTCGGAGACCGCCGCGATGACGTCCTCGGGGACCCCGGCCGCGCGCATCGCCGACAGCAGGGTGGTTCCCGTGGCCCCCGCCTCGACGGCGACCCAGGCCCGGTCCTTGACGAGGTAGTCGATCTCGGCGGGCTCCAGCAGACGGAAGACCTCCTGCGCCACAGCCGGGGTGCGCACCGACACGCCCTCCAGCTCCACTCTCACGCCCTCGGCGGGCCGCACGGTTCCCAGGGGGACGTCCACCCCGGCGCCCAGGGTGAATCCGTCAGCCTCGCGCTCGCGCACCTCGGCCGGGCGGCCGACGACGGTGGCACGGCCCACCGCCGTGCTCAGCAGGTGCAGGACCACCTCGCGCTCGACGGGCGCGACGCCCTCGGGCCCCTCCTGGGACAGCTCCACGCGGGCGGTGCCCGCCGCCGCGTCCCAGGACAGGCGGACGCGGGTGCGCACGACGGCGTCCTGGCCGGGTGAGGGCGAGCCGTCGTCCTCCTCCATGACGAGCTCGCCGTCGGCCCCGGGCACGAGGAGGAGCCCCAGGGCGCGCGGGTTGGAGCCGGCCGCCTCGGTGAGGTCGTCGGCCAGGGGCACGATGGCGCCGGCGCGGGCCAGGACCGGGACCTGGGCGAGGTCTCGGTGGAAGGTCAGGCCGTGGCCCTCGGCGCCGACCACCTCGTAGCGTCGGCCGGTGGGCAGGTCGAACCAGACCCCCTCGGGCACCCAGGCGGACTCGCTCGCCAGGGTGCTCACCGCGTCGGCGCGTGTGGTGACCGGGATGACGAGCAGGTCGCCGAAGAGGAACTCGCGGCGGTTGTCGTAGGCGCCCAGGCGCCAGGGGTGGTCGTGGAAGACGGGTCGGACGGGGCCGACGCCCTCGGTGTGGGCACGCCGGGCCCACGTGTACAGGTAGGGCACGAGGCGGTGGCGCAGGCGCAGGTAGGCGTCCATGGTGGCGCGGGCGTCGCGCGAGTAGCGCCACGGCTCCTTGGAGTTGAACACCGAGTCAGTCGAGTGCAGACGGTTGATGGGTGAGAAGCAGCCGAGCTGGACCCAGCGGGCGGCCATCTCGGAGTCCTTCTGGCCGAGCATGTGGCCACCGATGTCGTTGGACCACCAGTAGTAGCCGATGTTGGCGGCGGTGGCGGTGAACTCGGGCTGGAAGCGCAGGGAGTCCCAGGTGGCGTAGGTGTCCCCGGAGAAACCGACCGGGGTGCGGTGGCTCGAGGCGTCGGCGAAGCGCGAGAAGGTGACGGGACGACGCCGGTAGGTCTCGGTGCTGCCGTCGCTCAGCGTGCGGGTGCGCTCGCGGCCGGAGTCGAGGTAGTGCACGTGGTTGAGCATCCACAGCGGGTCCAGGCCCGGGACGTCGGTGACGCCGCCCTGCTGCCAGTCGAGCCACCAGAAGTCGACGCCCTCGTCCTCCAGGGGGTGGTGGGCGTGGGTGAGGTAGGCGGCCACGAAGTCCTGGTCTCCCACGTTGAAGGCGATGTCCTCGCCGCTGGCGGGGTCCTTGCCCATCGCCCGCATCATGGGCTCGTAGGCGGCCTCGTGGCGGCGCACGCCGGCGGCCGGGTGGAGGTTGAGGGTCACCTGCATGCCCCGCTCGTGCAGGGCCTGGAGGAAGCCCCTCGGGTCGGGGAAGAGGTCGGTGTTCCAGGTGTAGCCGGTCCAGCCGTTGCCGATGGCGGGGTCGATGTCCACCCAGTGCCAGTCCATGTCGATGACGGCCACGGAGAAGGGCAGGCCCTCGGCCGCGAAGCGGTCCATGAGGTCGAGGTAGGACTGCCCGGTGTACGCGTGGTACCTGCTCCACCAGTTGCCCAGCAGGGTGCGCGGCACGAGCGGGGTGGGGCCAGTGAGGGTGAAGAAGTCGGCAAGGGCGCGCCTGTACTCCTGGCCGTAGCCGAAGAGGTAGAGGTCCTCGTCGCCGGTGGAGCCGTCCACGGAACTGGCGCCGGGGCGTGGACGGACCCACTCGTCCTGCTGCACGAGCAGGGAGCGCGAGTCGTCGATGACGCTCAGGCCGTGCAGGGCGAGCAGGCCGGGCTCCACGCGCACCCGGCCGTCAGCCTCGTCCAGGGTGCGGCAGGTGCCGCCGAGGTTGGTGGGGAAGGCCTCGTCCGGGTCCCAGGTGTCACCGTGGTACCAGGTGCCGCCGTGGAGGTTGAGGACCCCGGTGCGCAGGGAGACCTTGAGACCCGAGCGGGAGAAGCCGCGCGAGGGCTGGTAGGTCAGGTGCAGGTGCTCGGTGAGGACCTCGACGCGGTCGGCGCCGCGGCGCACCTCGAAGTCGGGCACGGGCCCCAGGTCCCGGCAGACGACGAGCTGGGTGGCGGCGTCGGTGAAGGTGCCGCTGGCCGAGCGCTCCATGCGGATGAGGCGGTCGGTGAGGACGGTGAGGCGGACGTCGTCGCCGACCGTGACGACGGCCTCGGGGCGCGCCGGCGCCAGACGCAGGTCGGCGGGCGCGTCGGACAGAGGTGAGGGCATCGTTGTTCCTGTGGCCGGGGCCGGGGCGGGGACCACGGCCGGGGGTTTTCCGTTAAACTACTTTCACGGTACGCGGCCTCCTCGGGCGCGGTCAATCACCCAGGGGGCGGGACTGGGACACGGCCCGGGGGCGGCTCAGGAGGCGGCGGTTGGGTAGCCTGCTGGAGAGCCGCCGGCCGCCCGGCCCCGGCCGCCCGAGCAGCGAGGAGCCCATGACGACCCTGCGTGACGTCGCTGAGCGCGCCGGTGTGAGCGCCATGACGGTGTCGAACGTCGTCAACGGCCGCACGGGCAAGGTCTCCGCCGCCACCCTCGCGCGCGTGCGGACGGTCATCGACGAGCTGGGCTACGTGCCCAACGCCCAGGCTCGCGCGCTGGCAGGCTCCTCCTCCCGGCTCGTCGCCCTCGTCTACGGCGCGGTCCTGGCAGGGCGCCCGCCGCTGTCGATGAGCCACGAGTCGCTGTTCGTCGGCGCCTGCGAGCAGGCCTGCCAGGACCGGGGCCTGGCGCTCATGCTGTGCGCCGCGGCCGACGGCGAGGAGCCCGCCGAGGCCCTTGCCGCCCGGCTGCGCGGCTGGTCGGTGGACGGCGTCATCTGCCTGGGCACCCTTCCCGACGCCTCGCGCCGACGCCTGGCCACCCTGGGCCTGGCGGTGGTGGAGGTGGACCACGCCGCCGCCGCTGAGCGGCCCGGCGCCCTCGTCGTCGGCATTGACGACGTCGGAGGCGGGCGCCAGGCGGGGCAGCGGCTGCGCGAGGCCGGGCACCGACGCGTCATCATGGTGGGCCCGGACCCGGCGGTCGGGCCTATCGACGCCGACCGCCTGGCCGGCCTGTGCCAGGGCCTGGGCGCCCGGGTGGAGGGGCAGGGCGGTGACGGCGCGGGTGGCGACGCGGTTGTCGAGCACATCGTGTCGGGCCAGGCCTACGACGACGGCCTTGCCGTCGGAGGCGGGCTCGCGGCGCGCCTGGCCGAGGGGGAGCGGGCGACGGCGGTCTTCGCCTCCGGCGACGTGCTGGCGATGGGGGTGGTCGCCGGGCTGCGCCGTCACGGCGTGGACGTGCCCGGGCAGGTCTCCGTCGTCGGCATGGACGGCTTCGAGGTCTCCCTGTACTGCGAGCCCCCTCTGAGCACGGTGCGCCAGCCGGTCGAGCGCAAGGCTGCCGAGGCGGTGAGGCTGCTCGTCGCCGCGCTCGAGCGCGACGGCTGCGCATCGAGGGAGGGCGGCGTCCAGAACGAGGGCAAGACCCCGTCCCAGCCGGCGCAGGTCGTGACGCTGCCGGTGGACTGGCGCGAGGGCGGCACGCTGGCGGTGGCCCCGCGCTGAGGCCGACGGTGCGCTGAGGCCGACGGCTCACAGCGTCCCGGCGATGCGCGAGCGCAGGGCGAGCACTGCCGCGCCACGGGCCCACTGGGTGCGGTCGTGCTCGCGCACGACGATGTCCAGCGGCTGGGCGCTGGCCCGCCGCACCGCCGCGATGCCCACCATGACCTGCTCCTCGAAGAGCGCGGCGATGCCGGCGCGCTCGCCGGCCACGACCACCTGCTGCGGCAGGGTGAAGGCGGCGGTGATGCCGATGAAGCGACCCAGGCGTCGCGCGAATGAAGTGCACACGGCCACGGCCTCGGCGTCGCCGGCCTCCGCCAGCTCCACGATGCGGCGGGCGCCCGCCTGCCGGTTCGGGTCCCGGCTGCGGCCGGCGGCGGCCAGGCGCTCGGCCCAGGCGCGCTCGAGCGCGGCGTCGGTCAGGCAGGACATCGCGGGGGAGGAGACCGGGGGGCGGGCGCCGTCGGGGACGGGGACCAGGCCCATGAGTCCCAGCTCGGAGTCGGGAGAGGAGATGACCTCGCCGTTGACGACGAGGCCGTAGCCGATGCCGGCGCCGACCGTCACGAGGCAGAAGCGCTCGTGCTCGCGCCCGGCCCCGAACCACAGCTCCTGCTCGCTCATCGCCACCAGGTCGTTGCCGACGAGGGTGGACACACCGGTGCGCGCCTGGACCGCCGCGGCCAGGGGCACGCCGTGCCAGCCCAGGAAGATGGCCTCGTCAACAACGCGCCCGTCGCGGCTGGATCCTCCCAGCGTCAGTCCCAGGCCGGTGACCGGCACCGGTGTGCCGTGCCCGTCGTGGGCCTGGGAGCGCAGGTCCTCCACGGCCTGCGCCAGCAGCGCGACGACGGCGTCGGGACGGTGGTCGGTGACCTCGCGGCGGGTGGTCGTCAGCACCGTCAGGCGCAGGTCGGTGAGCACGGCGATGAGACGGTCGCCGGAGAGGGCGACGCCGATGAGGTGCTCGAGGTTCGCGTCGACCGTGAGGTGGGACTGCGGCCGGCCGGTGGCGCGGACCTGCTCGGTGATGGCCTGCAGCACGCCGGCGTCCAGCAGTGGGGTGCTGAGCCGGGTGACCGAGCCCGCCGAGATGCCCACGCGCTCCATGAGCCCGGCGCGTGACATGCGTCCGCGGCGCAGGAGCTCGAGCACGATCCGGCGCTGGGAGTCGCTCAGGCCCGCCCAGATGGACGCGTCGGGCGTGATGGCGGTGTCGGCGGCCGGCGGCATGCCGTGGTCATGGGGGCTCACGGCACCATCCTGCCCGACGGCGGACACGGACGACGAGGGGTTGCGCACGCGTTTATTTTGGAACAAAATATTCCCGCGGGCGCGCCGACGCCCCGACCACCTCGACACCCACTCCCTTCGCAAGGACGCATGGAGGTCCCTTTATGACACCACTGAGCAGGCGCTCCTTCCTCGCCGCGGCGGGGACGACGGCGCTCGCGGCCGCGGGCGGAGCGCTCGCGGGCTGCTCCGCCGCCGACGACGGCAAGGTCCACCTCGAGCTCTTCCAGTTCAAGAGCGAGGCGATCGGCCTCTTCGACCGCATCTGCGACGAGTTCAACGCCGCCAACCCCGACATCCTCGTCACCCAGAACTTCCAGGCGGACAACGTCACCTCCTTGCGCGCCCGGCTCGTCAAGGGCGACATGCCCGACCTCGTGACCATCAACGGCGACTACAACTACGGGGCCCTGGCCCGCACCGGTGTCTTCGCCGACTTCTCCGCCACCGGGCTGCTCGACGGCGTCAACCCCACCGTCGGCGGCATCCTCAACACCCTGGGCACCGGCGCCGAGGGGGAGACCAACGGAGTCGCCTTCGCCGACAACGGCTCGGGCATCATCTACAACAAGGACATCTTCGACACCGCCGGCCTCGAGCCGCCGACCACCTGGGCCGAGCTCATCGAGGTCTGCGACGAGCTCCAGGCCCAGGGCATCAACCCCTTCTACTGGGCCACCAAGGACAACTGGACGGGCGCCCCCGCCTTCTCCTCCCTGTCCGGCTCCTTCCTCACCGACGGCGTCGCCGCCTGGTACGAGCGGCGCCGCGTCATCGACGGCAGGACCTCCTTCAGGGAGCTGACCCCCGTCTTCGAGAAGATGCTCCGGGCCTACCAGTACGGCAACGCCGACAAGGCCGCCCTGGGCTACAACGACGGCAACCAGGGCTTCGCCCAGGGCAAGGGCGCCATGTACTGGCACGGCACCTACGCCATCCCCGCGATCCGCTCCTACAACCCGGACATCAACCTCGGCACCTTCGCCACCCCCGCCGAGGACCCGGCCGACACCAAGGTCGTCTCCGGCGTCGACGTCGCCTTCACCATGGGCAAGGACCCGGCCCACCCCGAGGAGAGCCTGCGCTTCCTCCGGCACGTCATGAGCGAGGCGAGCATGTCCGCCTACTGCGATGAGCAGACCGCCTACCCGACACTGACCAGCCTGACGGCCGACGACCCGGCGCTGGAGGGCCTGCAGCCCTACTTCGACGACGAGCGCCTGGCCACCTACTCCGACCACAACTTCCCGCAGGCCATCACCCTCAACGCCTACATCCAGAAGTACTTCTTCGACGGCGACCTCGAGGCGCTCATCTCGACCCTGGACACCCAGTGGGACAAGGTCATCCGACGCATCAACGAGACGGCCTGAGACCGAGGACAACCATGACCACCAGCACCACCACCGCCGCGCGCGCCCGCACGGCACCCGCCCCCAACAAGCCCAAGCCGATCGACCGCGCCTTCGTGTGGATGATCGTGCCCGCCGCCCTCGTCTTCACCGTCCTGCTCACCATCCCGCTGCTGACCGGGTTCTTCTACACCTTCACCAGCTACCACGGCTACGGCGAGTGGCACTTAGTGGGCCTGACGAACTACAAGAACCTGTTCCAGGACGACATCATCTGGGGCTCGTACCTGTTCACCTTCAAGTACGCCATCGTCGCCTCGGTGCTGACCAATGTCATCGCCCTGGGGCTGGCGCTGCTGCTCAACTCCAAGCTCAAGGCGCAGAGCCTGTTCCGCGGCGTGTTCTTCGTGCCCTACATCCTGCCGGTCCTCGTCGTCTCCTACATCTTCAGCTACCTGTTCACCAACAACCTGCCGCAGATCGGGCAGGCACTGGGCTGGGAGTGGCTGAGCACCTCCCTGCTGGCCAACGAGGACCTCGCCTGGCTCGCCATCGTCGTCGTCGGCGTGTGGCAGACGGTCGCCTACAACACCATCATCTACCTCGCCGGGCTCCAGACCGTCCCCGAGGAGATCTACGAGGCCTCCGCCCTCGACGGCGCCGGTCCCGCCCGCCGCTTCTGGTCGATGACGCTGCCGCTGATCATCCCCTACCTCGGCATCAACATGGTCCTGTCCTTCAAGGGGTTCCTGGGCGTCTTCGACCAGATCGTCGCCCTGACCAGCGGAGGCCCCGGCACCGCCACCCAGTCCATCTCCTACCTCATCTTCAAGAACGGCTTCCAGGGCGGCGAGTACGCCTACCAGACGGCGAACGGCATCATCTACTTCCTCATCGTGGTGCTGCTGTCCTTCGCCCAGCTGCGTTTCACGCAGAGCCAGGAAAGGGTCTGATCCGCCATGAGCACGACAACCTCCTCCACGACGGGCGCCACGCAGATCGGCGCCGGACCCGCCTCCGCCTACAGGATCCGCCGCGGCGACCGCGGTGCCTTCGGCGGCACCAACTGGTGGACCACGCTGCTCGTGGCCGTCCTGAGCCTAACCGTCCTGGTGCCGCTGTACTTCACGGTCGTCACCGCCTTCAAGACCCCGGCCGAGCTCGCCGCCTCCGGCTGGGCCCTGCCCGAGCGGTGGCACCTCGACAACTTCGCCGAGGCCTGGGAGATGACCGCCTACCCGCGGCGCGTGCTGACCTCGACCATCATCACCGTCGGGGCGACGCTCTTCACCATCCTGACGAACTCGATGGTCGCCTACGCGCTGGGCCGCAACATGCACCGGCGCTGGGTCAAGATGCTCTACTACTACTTCGTGGCGGCCCTGTTCGTCCCCTTCCCGATCATCATGCTGCCGGTGGTCAAGGAGACCGCCATGCTGCACCTGGACAACGAGGCCGGGCTCATCCTGCTGTACGTCGTCTACGGCCTGGCCTTCAACATCCTCATGTACACCTCCTTCATCAAGTCGATCCCGGAGGAGCTGGAGGAGGCGGCCGCCATCGACGGTGCCTCGCGGTGGGGCATCTTCTGGCGGGTCATCTTCCCGCTGCTGTCGCCGATGAACGCCACCGTCGGCATCCTCACCTGCCTGTGGGCGTGGAACGACTTCCTTCTGCCCCTGGTCATCCTCACCGACCAGTCGAAGGCGACGCTGCCGCTGGCGCAGTACGTCTTCCAGGGGCAGTTCAACACGAACTACCCGGTGTCCTTCGCCTCCTACCTGCTGGCGATCACCCCGATGTTCGTCGTGTACGTCTTCGCCCAGCGCTGGGTCATCTCCGGCGTCATGCGCGGCTCGCAGAAGTGAGGTCGCCGGCCGCCGGGACCGGGAGCCCGGCGGCCGCCCTCACCTCCGGCATCCACCACCCCAAGTGGTTTATCGCTCCACCCGCTGAGGCGTACGCTCCTGCCACCGGCACGGCCGTGTGCCGCAGCACCTTCGCTGCCCGACTCGCCGACCGTCGAACCGTCCGGGGTACCCGGAGCCCGGACGCCTACCCTGCGAACGCCGCGACACCGCCGTCGACTACCCGCACCGCCCCAGGAGGACCCATGAGCTACCCCGCCCTCGTCACCAGCCCCCGCCACGTCGGCCAGGACGCCGACTGGTGGCGGCGCGCCGTCGTCTACCAGGTCTACCCCCGCTCCTTCCAGGACACCGACGGTGACGGCTACGGCGACGTCCCCGGCATCACCCGCCGCCTCGACCACCTCGACACCCTGGGCGTCGACGTCGTCTGGCTCAGCCCCGTCTACCGCTCCCCCCAGGACGACAACGGCTACGACATCAGCGACTACGAGGACATCGACCCCCTCTTCGGCAGCCTGGAGGACCTCGACGACCTCATCGCGGGCCTGCACGCGCGCGGCATGCGCCTGGTCATGGACCTCGTGGTCAACCACACGAGCGACGAGCACCCCTGGTTCACTCAGTCCCGCGCCTGCCGGGACAACCCCAGGCGCGACTGGTACATCTGGCGCCCGGCGCGCCAGGTCGAGGGCCTGGCACCGGGGGAGCCGGGGACCGAGCCCACCAACTGGGGATCCGCCTTCTCCGGCTCGGCATGGCAGTGGGACGAGACCACCGGCGAGTTCTACCTCCACCTCTTCTCCGTCAAGCAGCCCGACCTCAACTGGGAGAACCCCGAGGTGCGCACCGCGGTCTACGACATGATGGGCCGCTGGCTCGACCGCGGCGTCGACGGCTTCCGCATGGACGTCATCAACCTCATCTCCAAGACCTACCCGCTGGCCGACGGCCCCCAGGGGGAGGGCGACCTCTACGGCTCGGGATTCGCCGCCGTGGCCAACGGCCCGCGCATCCACCAGTTCCTGCACGAGATGAACGAGACCGTCTTCGCCCCGCGCGGCCGCCACGTCCTCACCGTCGGGGAGATGCCGGGCGTCACCCTGGCGGACGCACCGCTGTACACCGACCCCGCCCGCGGCGAGGTCGACATGGTCTTCCAGTTCGAGCACGTGGGCCTGGCCGAGGGCCCCGGCGGCAAGTTCGACCCCAGGCGCGTGGACATGAGCGCCCTCAAGGACAACCTCGCCGCCTGGCAGGCCGCCCTCGCACCCGCCGTTGATGAGAGCGGCCGCGTCACCGGCGAGCTCGGTTGGGGATCGAGCTACTGGGACAACCACGACCAGCCCCGGGCCGTCTCCCGCTTCGGGGACGACGACCCCGCCTGGCGCGAGACCAGCGCCAAGACCCTCGCCAGCATCCTGCACCTGCACCGCGGCACCCCGTACGTCTACCAGGGTGAGGAGATCGGCATGACCAATGCCGTCTTCACCGGCCTGGAGTCCTACCGGGACCTGGAGTCCGTCAACCACTACCACGAGCGCGTCGCCCACGGCGACGACCCCGAGCGCGTGCTCGCCTCCCTGCCGACGAACTCGCGCGACAACGCCCGCACCCCCGTCCAGTGGGACGACAGCCCCCAGGCCGGCTTCACCACCGGCGCGCCCTGGATCGACGTCAACCCGAACTACCCCGTGCTCAACGCCGCCGCCCAGGTGGGTGTGCCCGGCAGCGTCTTCGAGCACTACCGGGCCCTCATCGCCCTGCGCCACGAGGACGAGGCCGTCGCCCTGGGCACCTTCCGCCTGCTCGATGCCGGTGAGGCCGGCTCCTGGTGCGTGCTGCGCGAGCACGTCGGTGCTGACGGGACGCGCGAGCAGGTCCTGCTGCTGGCGAGCCTGACCCGCGAGGGGATCGCCCTGACGGAGGGCTCGGCGCTGTGCGCCCTGCTCGCCGAGAACGGTGTCGACCTGGCCCAGTGGGCCGGTGCTGAGCGCCTGCTCCTCGCCTCCCTGCCCGCCGAGGACGCGGCGGCATCGGGCACCGGTGCCCCGGAGCGGCTGGAGGGGTGGGACTCGGTCATCCTGCGCCGCAGCCTGTGAGGACCGGTTAGGGTCTGGTCCATGGTCCACGCGCGACTGACACAGGTGCGGCTCGATCGCTTCAAGTCCTACCGCGATGCCGAGGTGGCACTCGGCCGCCTGACGATCGTGACCGGACGCAACTCCAGCGGCAAGTCGAACATCCTCGACGCCATTGAGGTCCTCGCGCGGCTGTCCGGCGGCGAGTCACTTGCTCAGGCTCTGGACGGCGCGGGCCGGGAGCGTGCACCCGTGCGTGGGGGCTCTCGTGGTTGTGCACCCTTCGGTGAGGACGCCTTCGGCCTGGGGTGCCAGATCGACCTGGGTGGGGACAGCATCCTCGACTACCACATCGAGGTTGAGGTCGAGCCGGTCCTGAGGGTACGCCGCGAGCGCCTGGAGGAACGGGGGGGGCGACATCGCGCGTGTGGTTCGAGGTCCGACATGAGCGGGCGGGCAGTCTTCAGGTCGCCTACGCCAACGGCAAGCGAGGCCAGAACCCTCAGGTGAGCGTGCGGGACGACCGCAGTGTGCTGGGGCAGCTGAAGACGGTGATCATTGCCGAAACTAAGACAACCCGGGAGCTCTTCGACCGGACAGCGATCGTGAGCGCGGTCCTGGGCAACACCTTCCACCTTGATCCGGTGCCACCGCTCATGCGGGACTACGTCTCCCCGCGCGAGTCCCGGCTGCGCAGGAACGGGGAGAACATCGCCTCGGCGGTTGCGGACCTCAGAGGCAGGGACCCGGCACTGTTCAGCCGGCTGGAGGACATAGTGCGTACGGTCGCCGACTGCGACGTTCGCGCGCTTGACTTCTCGCACACTGACGACCGTCAGATCATGCTCGCCCTCGATGAGAGACGCGTGCCCAAGACCTCCGCCCGACTCATGAGCGACGGACTGCTGCGATTCCTTGCGGTGGCGACAGCGCTCATGACCGCGTCCACCTCGCTTGAAGTCGGTGAGCCGGACGCTGTCGGATCCTCCCGGGATGGGCATGTCCCCGGGGTCCTGCTCGCCATCGAGGAGATCGAGAACGGGCTCCACCCCTCGCATGCGGCGCGTCTGCTTGAGCTCGTGGAGGAGTCAGCGAAGCAGCCTGGTGTGTCGGTGCTACTGACCACCCACAGCCCAGCCTTGCTGGACGTTCTGAGTGGGGACCTCCTGAGCAGCGTCGTCGTCTGCCACGCTGGCCGGATCTCACGGCTGTAGGACCTACCGGGATACGCCACGGCCATGGCCGGCGGAACACTTGGCAGAGTGGTCTCCAAGGGCGAGCTTGTCTCCGATGAACAGGGCTCCCATCCCGACTACAGCGAGTTCATGCGTCTCATCGGAGTGGATGCATGAACGTCTGGTTCATCGACTCCTCGGTGCTCGACCATCTCGTCCACGTCCCGGGATGGTCTAAGCCCGGCTCGGAGGACCGCGCAAGGATTCAGACGCTCATGAACGAACGTTCCCAGAACAAGGATGGGTTTGTCCTGCCGATCACCGCCGTCATCGAGACGGGAAACCACATCTGCCAGGTCAACAACGGTGATGAGCGTCGAGACGCTGCTGAGAAGCTGGGCAAGATCCTTCAGCTTGTCGTCGACGGCAGAGCGCCCTGGGTCCTTGACGAGGTCCAGTGGGACGGGACCTTTCTTCAGCAGTTCCTCGACGGGGGTAGCACCGGACAGCCTTGGATCGATCTCGCTACACAGGGCAAGAACGGCCTGGGTGGGGGAGACCTGACTCTCCTCGTTGAGCGCGACCAGTACTGCGCGCACGGGACTGACGCCTAAGCGCGTGAGGATCTGGACGCTTGACACCGCGCTGGAGGCCTACGCCTGAGACAGGGACGCACGCTCATGTGAGTCGGTGCCGCGCTCGATCCGCAAGATTCCAGTGGTTTCCGGCATGAGTGTTGTGGGTCGCTTAGCTCCCATGTGCGTGCGGGACACGCGCGCACATGGGAGCTGCGGCGGTCATCTTCGCGGTCTAAGAGCGAACCGCAGGATTTCAACGACAGACCCGGGTCGCCGCCGCAACGTGGTGACCACGAGCGTGCCACCGCCCGTATCGGTACCGGTGACCTAGGGCTGAGACCGGCCCCGGCGACCGGTGCAGGCGCTCGCGGCCCAGCACGCCACCAGCAGCAGCGACAGCGTCCACACGGGCCCACGGGCCAGCTCCCACACGAAGAGCGCGGCGAAGACCGGCGCTCGCTGGGTCACGCCCAGGGTGACGCCCGCTCCCGTGAGGGCGGCCGCGCCCACGCTCACCGGCAGCCCGAGCGCGCCCAGACCCACGGCGAGGACGGCCCCCACACTGCCGCCCAGGCAGAAGGAGGGGGCGAGCAGACCTCCCGTCGCCCCCGCCCCGAGCGTCACCGCCGTCAGCAGCGGCTTGAGCGCGACGACACCGAGCAGGGCCGCTGCAGCGGCGGCCCCGGTGGGGGAGATCAGAGCGGCCTGCATGGCGTCACGCCCGTTGCCGGGCAGCACCGACAGCCACAGGGAGGCCGTGCCCGTGAGCAGACCCGCCGCCCCGATCGCCAGCGGAAGCGTCCACCGGCCCTCCAGTGGGTGGCTCCTCACCCAGGCCCACAGGGCGCGCGCCGCCCACCCCGCTCCCGCCGCCGCCGGGACGGTGGCGAGGCAGCCGAGCAGTGCAGCCCCGCTGGGGGAGGCCTGCGGCATGAGCAGGCTGGGGTGCCCACCCGAGTGAAGCCACGACACGAGCGTGGCGATGACGCTCACCGGCAGGGCGACAAGCGCCCCCCCCGTCGCCGGGTCCCGGCCAGCATGACGATCTCGACGGCGTAGGCGCAGCCCCCGACAGGCGCGTTGTACATGGCCGCCAGACCCGCACCGGAGGCCGAGGCCACGAGCAGGGCGCTCCAGGAGCGCTCCAGCCCCAGCCACCTCGACACCCGCGCGGCGACCGCACCCGCCGCCAGCCGCGGTGCGCCCTCACGGCCCACCGAGTTGCCTGAGCCAACCGTGAGGACCTGGAGGACCGCGTCCCCAAAGGGACGCAGCAGCCCCATGCGCCGGGCCGAGTCCCCGCCGGGGTCGGCCACGACGCGCTCAACACCGATGACGCCCCCGGTGGCGCGCTGCCACCACCACAGGGCCCCGGCCAGCACACCTCCCGCGGCGGGTGCCAGGACCCGGCGAAGCAACGGGGCCGCCTCCACGCGCTCAGGCAGCGACCCCTCGCCGACACCGTAGAACAGCGTCTCGAAGCCCTCCAGGAGCAGGGCCATCGCGATGCCCACGAGCCCGGCCGCCACACCCGCCAGGACGACGGCGAGCACCAACCGGACGACGGCGCCGGGGCGCCCGGGCGGGTGCGGCGTCACGACTGACGCGGCGCGCGCAGCGGGCGCTCGCGCCCCAGGTACCAGACCGCGGCCGCCGTCACGGCCGTCTCGGCGAGAAGGAGCATGACGAAGGGCCCGTTGAACCGGTACCACCCGCTCACGGTCTCCGACTGGTAAAGCCCGTTGAGCAGGACCCCGGTCAGGTTGCCGCCCACGTGCATGCCCAGGGCGAAGCCCAGGGAGTCCAGACGCAGGACGGACCATCCAGCCACCAGCCCGAAGAGGAGCTTGGCGGGCACCTGGGCGGCGTAGACGGAGGCAGTGCTGCCCGAGGAGATCCAGGTGGGCAGGTGGAGGGCGACGAAGGCCAGGGCAGTGGTCCACAGGGCGAACCCGTCCCCGAAGTGCGCCCGTAGGGGCTCCATGAGGCAGCGTCTCATGGAGCCCCTACGGGACGGCATTCATGAGCACACCGACGCCCACCGCGCCGGCCAGGGCACTGAGGAGCCCACTGAGGGTTACAGGGGCGAGGACGGCACCCGGGTGCTGGATCGGGTAGCTGACCGCGGTGCTCAGGGCACACGGGAGCGCACCGACGGCGAACAGCAGCCACCCGCTGCGTGGCCCCCGTGACGCGACCAGGTCGCGCCAGCCGCGGCGCCAGACGAGGAACCAGATGGCCAGCGCTCCCAGGTGCAGCAGGACGAAGACCTGCCAGGGACCGCCGACCAGGGCCAGGACGACACCGACCGACAGCGCCCCGCCGAGCAGCACCAGGGCCGCCCAGGCGCTGCGGCGGGTGCGGGCCCCCTCAGCCCTGGGCGGGGCCGGTGCAGGAACCGACGACGTGTCCTGGGCGTCGGGGCCGGGCGTGGACGGGAGCGCGGGGAGAGGTCTCGTGCGGTGCAACGGGATGCCCTCCTGGGCGGTGCAGGCGGGTTACTCGGCGTCGGGGATGAAGGCCGACAGGGAGCTGGGCGGGACCGGGCCGTCGTTCTCGTTGACCAGGCCGATGGCGTCGCGCATGCTCATCCACCACTGTGAGCGTGGACGGCGCTTGTCCAGGTCCAGCTCCTCGTTCATCCGCGCGAGCGGGTGGCTGACGAGCTGGCCCCGCACGAGCCCCACGTAGGAGGCCGCGAAGGTCCCCGCCTCCAGCTCGGCCGACAGCAGGCGCAGCGCGTGGTAGACGAGCTTGGTGGCCATGATGCGGTCGAAGGCCGTCGGGCTCCCGCCCTGCTGGATGTGGCCGATGATCGCCTCGCGCACGTCGTAGAGCCCGTGGGCCTCCTCGGCGAAGATCTTCGCCAGGACGTCGGTCGTGTAGTTCTCACTCGCCTTCTCATTGCGCACCACGAGGTAGAGCTTGCGGCCCGAGCGGAAGGACTCCACCATGCGCTCGGAGTCAGCGGCCAGCTCCTTGAGCGTGATGCCGTCCTCATTGAGATAGACGCGCTCGGCCCCTGTGGCGATGCCGCTCATCAGCGTGAGGTAGCCGCAGCGGCGCCCCATGGTCTCGGTGACGAAGCAGCGGTGCGAGGCGGCGGCGGAGAGCTTGATCGCGTCGAGGGCGTGCACCGAGGCGTTGAGCGCCGTGTCCGCGCCGATGCTCAGCTCCGAGCCTGGAAGGTTGTTGTCCACGCTGGCCGGCACGCACACGATGGGGATGTTGAAGGCGGGGTAGCGGTCGCGCTCGGTGACCAGCAGGTGGGCGGCGAGGTAGGCGTTGTAGCCGCCGATGACGAGCAGCGCGTCGATCCGGGCGGACTCGATGGCGCGACCGAGCGCGTAGAGCTGCTCGATCCGCGGGACCTCGCGGCGGGTGCCGAGCTCGGCCCCGCCGTCGCCGACCCATCCCTCGACGTCGTCCCAGCTCAGCTCCGTGACGTTGCCGTCCAGCAGGCCGGGGAATCCGCCGTTCACGCCGAGCATCGTCATCCCGTGGTCGAGCCCCAGGCGCACGGCCGCACGGGCCGCCGTGTTCATCCCCGGGGCCAGCCCTCCGGCGTGGACGACGGCGACGCGCTTGGCGGCGCGGCCGTCACCTGTGAGGGCCTCGGACTCGTGGTGGAGGCCGCCCGGGACGGCGGGGGAGAGCTCGGGCGGGGTGGACATCGTCTCGAAGACCGAGATCATCTCGGCAAAGGAGCCGCCGCGTGAGCGGACGGCCGCCTCGTAGTCCCTCGAGGCCACCATGTCCTTGATGGCACGGGTGGCCTCGACCTGCTCCATCATCGGCAGGCGGTGGATACGGTTGTGGTGCTCGGCGATGATGACCGGCTCCGAGCCGGTCGTGGCCAGGACGGCCTCGCGGGCCGCCGCGCAGCCCAGCAGCGTGGACATCCACCGGTCGTAGGCCGAGGGCTGGCCACCGCGCTGGACGTGGCCGAGGATCGTCACCCGCGGCGTCTCCCCGGTGCGCTCCTTGATGGCCCGGCTGACGTCGTCGGCGGTGATGCGGTTGCCGTCCCGGTCGGTCGCGCCCTCGGCCACGATGACCATGGACTCGCGGCGCCCGGCCTCACGGCCCTTGGTGAGCTTGAGGCACATGTCGTCCTCCCAGCCCTCGGCGGGTGGCATCTCCGGGATGAGGACGTAGTCGCAGCCACCGGCGACGGCGCTCATGAGGGCCAGGTAGCCGCAGTGGCGCCCCATGACCTCGACGACGAAGGTGCGCTGGTGCGAGGCGGCCGTGGAGGAGATGTCGTCGATGGCCTCGAGGATGCGGTGCAGGGCGGAGTCCGTGCCGATGGTCATGTCCGCACCCACGAAGTCATTGTCGATGGAGCCGACGATGCCGGTGACCATGAGCGCCGGATGGGCCTGTGCTGTCTCCGGGCTCAGGCGGCCCGCGGCCACGAGGTCGCTCAGCAGCCTCGGCCAGTTGGTGCGGAACTCGTTCGTGCCCGTCAGCGAGCCGTCACCGCCGATGACGACGAGGCGGTCGATGCCGTGGAGCAGCAGGTGCTCCGCGGCGTCCATCTGCCCCTCCCACGTGCGGAACTCGTCCGAGCGGGCGGTGCCGATGACGGTGCCGCCGCGGTGGAGGACCGCGCTGACAGAGTCCCACTCGAGGGGGCGGATGCCGTCGCCGCCGGCCACGGCTCCGGCCCAGCCCTCCATGACGGCGTAGGGCTGGGCGCCCATGCGCAGGGTGGCGCGCACGACGGCGCGCACGGCCGCGTTCATGCCCTGTGCGTCACCACCGGAGGTGAGCACGCCGACGCGTACCTTCGCGCTGTCGGGAGTCATGACGGGAGAGGGGTTGTGCTCGAGGGCGACGGGGCTCATGCGGGCGTCCTTCTGTGAGGGGACAGGTCCGTGCCCCATTGTGGTCGTTCGGCGCCGGGGCGTCACGCGATCGGGGACGGGCCCGGCCCGGGGGGCGCAGGATCGGGCACGCCGCCGTCCCGTCAGCACCGCGATGGGGAGAGCGGGGCGGACCAAGGTCCCAACACTGAGGTGAACCGCCCTCATGGCGGAGGTTGGCCGCGCTACCCTCGACTGGCTGGACCCGCTCAGCACGTGGCGGGCCGCACCACCCGACGACGGGACCAACCGGGAAGGACTCGACGCTCGATGGACCTGTACGAGTACCAGGCCAGGGACCTCCTGAGGCGCCACGGCGTGCCCGTGCTCCAGGCAGAGGTCACCGCGGACCCCCTCGCCGCCGAGCGCATCGCCCAGCGGCTGCTGAGCGGCCATTGCCCCCTCGTCGTCGTCAAGGCCCAGGTCCGCACCGGTGGGCGCGGCAAGGCGGGCGGTGTGCGCCTGGCCCGCACCCCCGCCCAGGCGCGCGAGGCGGCCCAGGCCATCCTCGGCCTGGACATCAAGGGCCACACCGTCGAGCAGGTCCTCGTCTCCGAGGGCGCCGACATCGCCCAAGAGCTCTACGCCTCCTTCCTCCTGGACCGTGCCGGGCGCCGCTGGCTGGCCCTGTGCTCTGCCGCGGGAGGCATGGACATCGAGTCGCTCGCCCAGGAGCGGCCCGAGGCGCTGGCCCGCGTCGGCATCGACCCCCTCGAGGGTGTCACGCCTGAGGTCGCCGCCCGCATCACCGCCGCCGCCGGGATCGCCGAGCCCCTGGCCGGACGCGTCGCAGAGGTCCTCGTCCTGCTGTGGCGGGCCCTCGTGGCCGAGGACGCCACCCTCGTCGAGGTCAACCCCCTGGCCGTCACCCCCGACGGCACCGTCCTCGCCCTGGACGCCAAGGTCAGCCTCGACGACAACGCCGCCTTCCGCCATGAGCCGCTCGCCGGCACCGGGCAGGACGTAGCTGCCGACCCCCTTGAGGAGCGCGCCCACGGGCTCGGCCTCAACTACGTGCGCCTGGAGGGGCAGGTGGGTGTGCTGGGCAACGGTGCCGGTCTCGTGATGTCCACCCTCGACGTCGTCGCCGCAGCCGGCACCCGCCACGGAGGTGTGCGTCCCGCCAACTTCCTCGACCTGGGAGGCGGCTCCTCCACCGAGGCGATGGCCACCGGGCTCGAGCTCGTCGCCTCCGACCCCCAGGTGCTCTCCGTCCTCGTCAACGTCTTCGGCGGCATCACCTCCTGTGACACCGTGGCCGGCGGCATCATCGCCGCCCTCGGGCGCCTGGGGGGGCTGGGCAAGCCCGTCGTCGTCCGCCTGGACGGCAACCGGGCCGAGGAGGGCCTGCGCATGCTGGACCAGGCCGCCCTGCCCGGCGTCACCGTCGTCGGGACGATGGACGCTGCCGCCGACGTCGTCGCCCGCCTCGCGCACGAGGCCGGTGAGCGCCAGGCCGGTGCGTCCGACCCCCGTCCCGACACACCGCAGGAGGCCTGAGCCATGAGCATCTTCCTCACCGAGGACGACCTCGTCATCGTCCAGGGCATGACCGGCTCCGAGGGCCGGCGCCACACCCGCCGCATGCTCAGCGCCGGCACCCGCGTCGTCGCCGGCGTCAACCCGCGCAAGGCCGGCACGACCGTCGCCTTCGACGTCGAGCCCCTGGGCCCCGCCGCCGCAGGCGTCACCGCCGGCACCGTCGAGCTCCCCGTCCACGGCACGGTGGCCGAGGCGCGCGCCGCCACCGGCGCCGAGGTCTGCGTCGTCTTCGTGCCCCCGGCCCACGTGCGCAGCGCCGTCGCCGAGGCCGTTGACGCCGGGGCGCGCCTCGTCGTCGTCATCACCGAGGGGGTACCCGTCGCGGACGCCACCTGGGCCATCGCCTACGCCGCGGCCCACGGCACCCGGGTCATCGGCCCCAACTGCCCCGGCATCATCAGCCCGGGACGCTCCAACGTCGGCATCACGCCGCCGGACATCACCGGACCGGGCCCCATCGGCCTCGTGTCCAGGTCAGGCACCCTGACCTACCAGCTCATGCACGAGCTGGGCGACATCGGCTTCACCACCTGCGTCGGCATCGGTGGGGACCCCGTGGTCGGCACCACCCTCATCGACGCCCTCGAGGCCTTCGAGGCCGACGAGGACACCCGCCTGGTCGTCATGATCGGTGAGATCGGCGGTGACGCGGAGGAGCAGGCGTCCGCCTACATCGCCTCCTCGATGACCACGCCGGTGGTCGCCTACGTGGCCGGCTTCACCGCCCCCGAGGGCAGGACGATGGGCCACGCCGGGGCCATCGTCTCCGGCTCCACGGGCACCGCCGAGGCGAAGAAGCGCGCTCTGGAGGCCGTGGGCGTGCGTGTGGGGCGCACTCCCTCGCAGGCGGCCCAGATCGCCCGCGAGCTGCTGCGCACCCTCGAGGCTGCGCACGACGGCGGCGAGCAGTGAGCGCCGCCCGTCGCCTGCCGCGGGACTGGCCCCTCGCCGTGCGCGCCGGGCTCGAGGCGGTGGCCGCAGGGTGGGCCGTCGCCGCCGTGCCCACGCTCGCGGTCTACGTCGCCACCTCCTCCCTTGACGCCGCCGCGGCGCTGTCAGCGGGCGGTGCGCTGCGCACCGCAACAGCCCTGTGGAGCCTGTCGCTGGGCGGCTCCTACGGCACACCGGACGGTCCCGACGGCGTCCTCGGACTGCCGCTGCTGGGCCTGAGCCTCGTCGTCCTGCTCCTGGCACGCTCGGCCGTGCGCCGCTCCCGGCTGCTCGGGCTGTCCTCCGCCGCCTGCGCCGTGGCGGCCAGCGCCCTGGCCACCGTTGTCCTGCTCGTCCTCGCCACCCCCGCGGGGTCGCGGACTTGGCCGACGGCGCTCGTCCTGCCCGGCCTCGTGGCGCTCGTGGCCCTCGCTGACCTCCAGCGGCGCGGCGCCGGCTCCCCGGCACTGTCCGGCTGGTGGTCGCGCCGGCCAGCCTGGGTGGACCCGGCCCTGCACCTGGCGCGCACGACGGCGCTCGCGGCGGCGACGCTGTCAGCGGTGGTGCTCGTGGCGGCCGCCGTTGACGGCGCGCCGCGCGTGTCCCGGCTGCACGACGCGCTCAGCAGCTCAGGGCCCGTCGCGGTGCTCGGACTGCTGGCGATCCAGGCGGCCTGGCTGCCCGACGCCCTCGTCTGGGCGCTGTCCTGGCTGGTCGGCCCGGGCTTCCGGGTGGGGCAGGGAAGCCTGTTCTCACCCGACGCCGTCATCGCCGGCCCCGTCCCGACGCTGCCCGTGCTTGGCCTCCTGCCCACCGGCCCGCTGGGCGGCGAGGGCTCAGGCGCCGGCCTGTACGTGCCCCTCGTGCTGACCCTGGCCTCCCTGGCGGCCACATGGCGCAGCCGCCGTGCGCTGGCAGGGTTGGCGCTCGGACAGTCCGCCCTCGCCGGGGCGGCTGGCGCCGTCACCGTCGCCGCCGGGGCCTGGCTCGCCTGCCTGGCGGCCCGCGGCCCCATCGGTCCCGGGAGGCTGGCCGAGGTCGGGCCCGTCACGGGTCTGACGGTCCTGCTCGTGGCGATGGAGGTGGGAGTGGGCCTCGTGGCGGGAAGCGTCATCGTCCACCCACGGGCTCGGGTGCTCACCGAGCACGGGGTCCGCTCGGCGGCGCTGGCGGCCCGCGGCGCCGCCGGCGGGGCGCGCTCGCGCGTCGGTGCCGGGATCGCCGCCACCCGTGAGACGGCTCGCGAGCGCTCAGGTCGCGGCGGCGACGCCGGCGCCACCACTGACGAGGACGCCACCGGCGCCGCCACGGGCGGCGACGGGGACACCGCTGGCACGCAGGCCGGCTGAGCGCCCGTGCCGGCCGGGTCGTCGTCAGGCTCACGACCGGCCGCCCGGCGTGCCGGGCCAGCGCGGCGCTAGGCTGGGGCCGGCCGCGACTGGCGAGGGTGGGCCACCACCGGGGAGCGGCCGCACGATGGATGAGCAGGGGCGTCGCCCGCCTGGGCGCCCCGGCCGACCGATCGCACCAGGAGCGCGTATGAGCACGCCCGTCCCCACCACCCACGTCCCCACCGAGGGCCTGACCGACCCCGAGCAGGTGCCTGTGCGCCGCGCCCTCGTGTCCGTCTACGACAAGACCGGCCTCGTCGAGCTCGCCACCGCTCTGGCCGACGCCGGCGTCGAGATCCTCTCCACCGGGTCCACCGCCGCCACGATCGCGGCCGCCGGTCTTCCCGTCACCCCCGTCGAGGACGTCACCGGCTT
This sequence comes from Actinomyces sp. W5033, assembly GCF_051303165.1. Lineage (NCBI taxonomy): Bacteria > Bacillati > Actinomycetota > Actinomycetes > Actinomycetales > Actinomycetaceae > Actinomyces > Actinomyces sp. W5033. Next base: position 214,242 of record NZ_JBPPGD010000002.1, read on the forward strand.
CCCCGAGTGCCTTGAGGGCAGGGTCAAGACCCTGCACCCGCGCATCCACGCCGGCATCCTCGCCGACCGCCGCAAGGCGGAGCACATGGCCCAGCTCGACGAGCTCGGGGTCGCCCCCATCGACCTCGTCGTCGTCAACCTCTACCCCTTCACCGACACCGTCGCCTCCGGCGCCCCCTTCAACGCCTGCGTCGAGCAGATCGACATCGGCGGGCCCTCGATGGTGCGTGCCGCCGCCAAGAACCACCCCGCAGTCGCCGTCGTCACCGACCCGGCCGACTACCCTCGCGTCGCCGCCGCGGTCGCGGCCGGAGGCTTCCAGCTCGCCGAGCGCCATCGGCTCGCGGCCAGGGCCTACGCCCACACCGCCGCCTACGACGCCGCCGTCGCCACCTGGTTCGCCCAGCAGGTCGAGGACGGCGAGCCCCAGGCAGCTCCTGCGCCGCCCGCCTACGTCGGCCTGGGCCTCGAGCGCCTTGAGACCCTGCGCTACGGTGAGAACCCGCACCAGGCGGCCGCCGTCTACACCCAGCCCGGCACCACCGGAGGGGTCGCCCACGCCACCCAGCTGCACGGCAAGGCCATGAGCTTCAACAACTACACGGACACCGACGCCGCCCTGCGCGCCGCTTACGACCACGCCGACGTCGCCGTCGCCGTCGTCAAGCACGCCAACCCGTGCGGCATCGCCGTGTCCGCCAGCGGCGACGTCGCGGAGGCCCACCGCAAGGCACACGGCTGCGACCCCGTCTCCGCCTACGGCGGCGTCATCGCCACCAACACCACCGTCACCGCCGAGATGGCCCGCCAGGTCGCCCCCGTCTTCACCGAGGTCGTCGCCGCGCCCGCCTTCGAGGACGAGGCTGTGACGATCCTGTCCGCCAAGAAGAACCTGCGCCTGCTGCTGGTCGAGCCCCCCGCGCGCGAGGGCTACGAGATCAAGCCCGTCTCCGGTGGCGCGGTGGTCCAGCAGCGCGACACCTACCAGGCCCACGACGACAACCCCTCGACCTGGCAGCTCGTCAGCGGCCCGGCCGCTGACGAGGGCACCCTGGCAGACCTGCGCTTCGCCTGGCGCGCGGTGCGGGCGGTGCGCTCCAACGCGATCCTCCTCGCCCGCGACGGCGCCACCGTCGGCGTGGGTATGGGGCAGGTCAACCGTGTTGACTCCTGCCGCCTCGCCGTCGAGCGCGCCAACACCCTGGGCCTGCGCTCGACCGGGGACGCCGCCAAGGACCAGGCCGGCCAGCAGGAGACGGGCGCCGTCGGCGGCGCTGACGCCTCCAGGCTCCTCCAGGCGCAGGCGCCTGAGCGGGCCCGTGGCGCCGTGGCCGCCTCCGACGCCTTCTTCCCCTTCGCGGACGGCCTCCAGGTGCTCATCGACGCGGGTGTCAGGGCCGTCGTCCAGCCGGGCGGCTCCATCCGTGACGAGGAGGTCATCGCCGCGGCCCAGGCCGCCGGCGTCACCATGTACCTCACCGGAAGCCGCCACTTCGCGCACTGAGGACGGCGCGCGGCGGCACGGAGCCGCCCTCAGCGGCGGGCGCCGGGGCGGGCAGGCAGCACAGGCTTCCTGCCGCGGCCTTCCCCCGGCGCCCGCGCGGGCCGCACCACGGCCCGGGGCTGCCTCGCTACGATGCGGCTGTGAGCCAGGAGGAGCCTGGGGCGCGCACCGCCCCGACGCGTAGCGGGCGGCGCCCCAGCTGGGGGGCCGTGCACCACGAGCCCTACTCGACGCTGAGCGTCGTGGTCACCACCGTCGCGCTCGCGGGCGTGCCCGCCCTGGCGCTCACCGGCCACCACCGGCTCTCGGTGCTGTGGCTCGCCTGCCTGGTCCTGGGGCTGTCCGTGGTGAGGGTGCTGCGTCCTGACGGCACGTGGATCGCCGCCCGGGGCCGCGTGTTCGACGCGCTCTTCGGCCTGCTCCTCGCGCTCGGGCTCCTGGCGCTGAGCGCCTACGTCGAGCTGCCGCGCGTGTTGTGACCGCCGTGAGACGTGAGGTCTCTCACCGCTGAGGCCCCAGGGCGCGGCAGCCACAGGGCCGCCGGCCGGCACGCCGCGCCCGCGATGTGTGCCCGAGTCGGTGCGGGGCTGGCACGTGTGGCATGCTGCCGACGCACCGGGCAGCATCCCCGCTCCCGGCACCTCATCCCTCGGAAGGCCGGACATGTCCACCGCGACCACGAACAGCCCCGCTGACCAGCGCGGATTCCTCGCCAAGGGCGGGATCCTCGTCTGGGTCCTCACCGCGATCGTCCTCGCCCTGCTCCTCGGAAGTGTCAAGGTCGGCGGCACCCACCTCGTCCCCATGACTGTGGGCCGCGTCTTCGCGACCTTCTCCGACCTCTTCAGCCAGTTCCTCAGCTTCTCCATCCCGCTCATCATCATCGGCCTGGTGACGCCCGCCATCGCGGACCTGGGCCGCGGCGCGGGCAAGTGGCTCGGCGTCACCGCAGCCATCGCCTACGGCTCGACGCTCTTCTCGGGCTTCCTCACCTACCTCGTGTGCGCGAGCGTCTTCCCCCGCCTGCTGGGTGCGGGTGCCCTGTCCGAGGTCGCCGAGCCCGGCAGCGCCCTGACCTCGTACTTCACTGTCGAGATGCCCGCCGCGGTCGGCGTCATGACGGCCCTGCTGCTGAGCTTCGTGCTCGGCATCGGCCTGTCGATGGTCCCGCGCGGCGTCCTGCGCAAGGGCTTCATCGAGTTCCGCGCCATCATCACCTCGCTCATCGAGAAGATCATCATCCCGCTGCTGCCCCTGCACATCTTCGGCATCTTCCTCAACCTCACGTACACCGGTGAGGCCTGGTCGATCATGCGCACGCTCGTGCGGGTGGTCATCGTCGTCCTGCTGCTGGAGGTCGTCATCCTCGGGGTGCAGTACCTTGTCGCCGGTGCCATCGGCCGCCGCAACCCCGTCAAGGCGCTGGCGACCATGCTGCCCGCCTACCTCACGGCCCTGGGCACCTCCTCCTCTGCGGCGACCATCCCCGTGACCCTCGCCCAGACGAAGAAGAACGGCGTGTCCAGCGCCGTCGCCTCCTTCACCGTGCCGCTGTGCGCCACGATCCACCTGGCCGGCTCCACCTCGAAGATCTTCGCCTTCGCCTTCGCCATCGTCCTGACCCAGGGCATGACGGTCTCCGCCGCCCAGTGGGTCGGCTTCATCTTCATGCTCGGCATCACGATGGTGGCGGCCCCGGGCGTGCCCGGCGGCGCCATCATGGCGGCCACCGGTCTGCTGTCCTCGATGCTCGGCTTCAACGACGCGCAGGTCGCGCTCATGATCGCCACCTACATCGCCCTCGACTCCTTCGGCACCGCCACCAACGTCACGGGCGACGGCGCCATCGCCATCGTCATCGACACGATGGCGGGTGGGACCTTCAACGCCGACGGCGACGTCGAGAACGCCCGCGAGCTGTCCTTCGACGGCATGAAGTACCTCGACCGCGTGAGTGTCGAGGGCGTCGTCTCCCCCGAGGAGCTGGCCGCCTCGGCCGCCGCGGCCGGTCCCAACGCCGTGAGCTGAGCCCCTGGCCTCCTGACGAGGTGGACCCCGTCCGCCGGCGGCGCCTGTGAGCGTCCCCGGGGGACGGGGTTTGCCTCGTGCCGTGAGGGTGGGAGCCGCCGGCGTGGTTGAGGGGTGCCGGGTGTGACCCGGATGACGTGCTGGGCGGGGGCGACGGGCGGCCATCGTCCTGGGCGTGCGGTGGCTGCGGGCCGTAGGCTCCTCTCAGCGGCTGCAGGCACCTGCGGCCCGCCGCCAACGTCCTAGAAGGAGTCCTTCATGGCCAACGCCCCCGTCAACGTCACCATCACCGGTGCCGCCGGCAACATCGGTTACGCCCTGTTGTTCCGCATTGCCTCCGGTGCCCTCCTCGGCCCCGACCAGCGCGTCAACCTGCGCCTGCTGGAGATCCCGCCGGCCATCAAGGCTGCCGAGGGCACTGCCATGGAGCTCTTCGACGCCGCCTTCCCGACCCTGGGCTCCATCGACATCTTCGACGACCCGAAGCAGGCCTTCGAGGGTGCCAACATCGCCTTCCTCGTCGGCTCGATGCCCCGCAAGGCCGGCATGGAGCGCGCGGACCTGCTGTCCGCCAACGGCGGCATCTTCGGCCCCCAGGGCGAGGCCCTCAACGCCGGCGCCGCTGACGACATCAAGGTGCTCGTCGTCGGCAACCCCGCCAACACCAACGCCCTCATCGCCGCCTCGCACGCCAAGGACATCCCGGCCTCCCGCTTCACCGCGATGACCCGCCTGGACCACAACCGCGCCCTGGCCCAGCTGGCCGCCAAGACCGGCGCCCACGTCTCCGAGCTCGACAAGGTCACGGTGTGGGGCAACCACTCCACCACCCAGTACCCGGACCTCACCCACGCCACGGTCAAGGGCCAGGCCATCCCTGAGCTCCTGGCCGACCGCGCCTGGGTCGAGGACGACTTCATCCCGACCGTCGCCAAGCGCGGCGCCGCCATCATCGAGGCCCGGGGCGCGTCCTCGGCCGCCTCGGCCGCCTCGGCCGCCATCGACCACGTGCGCGACTGGTGCCTGGGCGTCAAGGGCTACTCCTGGACCTCCTCCTCCATCATGAGCGAGGGACAGTACGGCGTCCCGGAGGGCATCATCTCCTCCTTCCCGTGCACCTCGGTCAACGGTGAGTGGAAGGTTGTCGAGGGCCTGGAGATCGACGACTTCTCCCGTGCGAAGATCGACGCCTCCGCCGCCGAGCTCCTCGAGGAGAAGAACACCGTCGCCTCGATGGGCCTCATCTGAGCGACTCTCCTCATCCGGGCCTGAGACGACCACGGCCTACCGCGCTGAGCCCTGAGTCCTCACGCCGGGACCTGACCACACGGGGCAGAAGCCGACGTGAGGACTCAGGGCTCAGTGCCGCCACAGGGGGCAGGACAAGCTCAAGGGGGGGCGGTGCCGGCTTGGGAGCCCCGGTGCCGCCCGCGTGGCCGCGGCGATAGGGTCTAGACATGGCACGGCGCAGCTCCAAGCGGCCCTACGGGGCGCCACACGTCCCGCTGGACACCAAGCACCTCGCCTCGCTGCCGCGCACGCAGACCGGCCCTGGCGGAGCCAGCTTCACCGTCCGTCACCTGCGCGGGGGAGCCAAGTCCTACACCTGCCCCGCCTGCCACCGGCAGATCCCTCCGGGGACGCCACACGTCGTCGCCTGGAGCAACGACCACCTCTTCGGGGCAGACCGCGGCCTCGAGGAGCGCCGTCACTGGCACACCTCCTGCTGGGAGCGCCACCTGTGGTGACCGGCCCGGCTGCCGCACGGCGCAGGCGAGCCGCCGAGGACGCTGGGGCCCGGGAGGCCCCGGCACCGTTGAGGCTCCTGCGTCAGGCCAGCGGCTCGGGGGACAGGGCCTCCCACCCCGGCAACAGGCGTTCGAGCGCGAAGCGCAGCGGCACAATGTCCCCGTCGCGCCCACCCTCCCCGATGGTCATCGGCACCGGCTCGGCCACCGGCACGGTCCCCAGGAGCCGCTCCCTCAGGCTCAGGGGCTTCGACAGGACGTAGAAGCGGCCATCGACGTCGATGGCCACCGTCCGGTCCGCACGCAGGTACCAGCCCTTGAGCGGGGTGCGCGCCGTGCCGGAGCCGTAGCCCTGCACCACGAGCGGCTGGGCCGCGAGGTCCTGGGCGCGTGCCACCTGGACGAAGAGCGACACGATCCTGGCGGCGCGGGCGTGCTCGGCGTCCGCACGCGCCTGCAGCATCCGGGCCCGCTCGGCCGCTGCCTGACGTCGCTGCGTGGCCCAGTCCGCGTCCTGGGCGCGGGGGCCGGAGCCCTCCCGAGGGCCGGAGGGGGAGGGGACCGGGGCGGCACTGATGGGCATGGAGCCAGCCTACGTCCAGGTGCCGGCCCGGCCGCCGGGGCGCACACTAGTGGTATGAGCAGCAGCCAGGACCTGGGCATCGTCCTCGACACGCAGTCAACGGTCCCCGTCTTCACACAGATCTGTGACGTCGTGCGCCAGCGCGTCGAGGACGGCGCCCTGGGCGCGGGGACCCGGATGCCGACCACCCGTTCGCTGGCTCAGGCGCTGGGCGTGGCCGTCAACACCGTGGCCAAGGCCTACCGGGCACTTGAGGAGGAGGGCGTCATCGAGGGCAGGGGCCGTCTGGGGACCTTCGTCGTCGAGCCCGGGGCCGGGCAGCGCGAGGCCCTGCGCTTCGCCCGCGCCATGAAGGGCGCCGGCCTGACGCTCGCGCAGGCCCAGTCCCTCCTGCACGCCGCCTGGGGGACTGCGGGACCGCGGTGATGAGGGGAGACTGGGCGGCTCAGTCCTCGGTCTCCTGGGCCGAGGAGGTCTCCTCGGCCTCCTCTGGCTGCCCGGAGCCGTCAAGGGCCTCGGTGATGACCCCGGAGTACACCGGCCCCTGGGCCCCGGCAGCGCCCAGGACCCCGCGCATCTCCTCCAGGTAGCCGGCCACCGAGTCGCGCTGGCGCTCGAGCTCCTCGACCTGGCGGGTCGCTGCGCCGATACGGGACTCCGCGCTCAGCCGCGCGTCCTCCACCATCGCCTCGGCCTCGGCACGGGCCTGGCGCAGCAGCTCCTCCGCCTGGTGCTCGGCCTCCTCCTGACGCGCACGAGCGGCTGCGTCGGTCTGCGCGCGCACGGCCTCGGCGCGGTCCACCGCCTCCTGCAGGCGGGCCTCGGCCTCAGCGGCCTGCGCCCTGGCCTCCTCGTTCATCGCACGCACGCGGGCAGCGGCCTCCTCGTGGGCCCGCGAGTCCTCCGCGGCAGCCGCCTCGTGGGCCGCGGCGATCTCGAGGGAGGCCTGGTGACGCAGCTCAGTGGCCTCCGCACGGGCGGCGGTGGCCTCGTCCTGGGCCTGGCGGCGCAGGGTCTGTGCCTCGGCGCGGGCACCGTCCAGCAGGGCGTCCGCCTCGGCGCGGGCGCGCTCGAGCAGGGCCGTGGCCTCAGCGGTGCTCGAGGCCCGCAGCGCGTCGGCCTCCGCCGCGGCCTCCTCCCGGGTCCTGGTGGCCTCACGCTCGGCGGAGACCGTGATCTCCGTGGCGCTCTTGCGGGCCTGGGCGAGCACGAGCCCGGCCTCGCGCTCGGCCCCGGCAGTGGTCGTCGTCGCCTGTGCGGCGGCGTCGGAGGCCACCTGGGCGGCCCGGCGCTCGGCCGAGCCCACAAGCTCGTCCGCGCGGGAGCGGGCGTTGGACAGGACGGTGGAGGCCTCGGCCTCGGCATTCGAGCGCAGCTCGCCAGCCTCCCGGCGGGCGTCCGCCAGGAGCACCGCCGCCTCGCTCGAGGCCCGCTCGGTCACGCGGCTGGCGTTGGCGGAGGCCCGCGCGGCGAGGGTGTCCGCCTCGGAGGTCGCCTTGGACAGGACGGAGGCCGACTGCTCCTCGGCGCTGCGCAGCAGCTGCTCGATGCGCGAGCCGAGCCCCGAGTAGGTGGGCTTGTCGGTCTCCCGCAGGCGCCGCTGCGCCTCGGCGAGCTCACCGGCGAGCGTCATGGCGCGGCGGTCGAGGCTGTCGACCTCGCGGCGCGCCTCGGCGAGGCCGCGGCTGAGGAGCTCGATGCGCTGGTCAACCTGCGCGCGGTCGTAGCCGCGCATGGTGATGGCGAAGTCCTCGGTCGCCTCGGCCATGGTGGTGCCTCCAGTCGGTGGTGATGCGTCGGGACGGCGTCGGGCCGTCTGAGCCCAGGGTAGCCACGGGCGGGCGGTGCGACGAGTAGGTGTCCGCCGACGTCGTCAGTTCCACGACGTCGGCCTCCGGCCGCTTGCCGTGCCTGTCGCACCGGTTCCTGTCAGGTCCCTGTCCTGCTGTCCGCTCAGGGCGCAGGCTGCTGTGAGATTGCCCGGGAGCACTGCGCAGCGCGCCAGGACCGTGGGATTCTGAGGCGTCAGGCCCGTGCGGCGGGCTCGGGCAGCCGCCTGAGCCGGGTATGGAGCCGGACACCTCGTCACCGACAGCAAGGAGTCCACGTCGTGAACCGACGAATCGTGAGTGCGGTCACCGCGTTCCTCGGCCTCGTCGTCATCGTGCTCGCCGTCTGCTCCGCCACCGTGTGGCGCCCCAGCGCGACGGCGACGGCGTCGCTCGCGCAGGCGCCCGACCAGCCCTACGTGCTCGTCGAGCCCGGTGTGCTGGGCATGGCCGGCTCCGACGTGACGGTCACGGCCACGGCCGAGGGCCACAACGTGCGCATCGCCGTCGCCTACTCCGCCGACGCGCGTGCCTGGCTCGCCGACGACCCCTACGTCTCGGTCACCGGCCTGACGGACTGGAACGTCCTGTCCTCCCGGAACGTGACCGAGCGCTGCGCCGAGGAGGCCGGGGACACAGCCGGGGCGACGGCGCAGGCCTCTGGGACGGCCAGCGCCCAGCCGAGTGCGAGCGCCCAGCCGAGTGCCAGCGCCCAGCCGAGTGCCAGCGCGCCCACCTCGGGCTGCACGCCCCTGAGGGCATCGGGTGCGGACCCCGCAGGCTCGGTCCTGTGGCAGAGCGTCGTCACCGGCCGTGACAGCGCCACGCTCGACCTGGACGCCACGGACTCCGACCTCGTCGTGCTGGCCGCCACCGACGGCTCCTCCGCCGCGCCCGTGCTCACCCTGTCCTGGCTACGACCGGTGGACACGCCGTTCTTCATCCCGGGGCTCGTCCTGGGGGCCCTCCTCATCCTCGGGGGCGTCGGGGGCGTGCTGTTCGACCTGCAGATGCGTCGCGCCGACGAGGAGCGCCGCCGCCGTGCCGCCGAGCGCGCCGCCCGCCTCGCCGCAGCCGACTCCGTGCAGACCGTCACCATCCCGCGTGTGGGCGACCCCGACCGTCCGCTCACCCGCCGCGAGAAGAGGGACAAGGAGCGTGCCGAGGCCGCCGGGGAGGAGTGGGTGGATCCGCGCACCGGCGCCGTGCTCCTCGACGGCGTCGCCGCCCCGCCGGTGGGCCCCGCACAGGACACCGTCCAGCAGGCCGGGGCCTCGCGCGGCTCGGCCGTGGTGCCGGGGCTGGACCTCCAGGCCACCGCGGCCCACCGCAGTGCCCGCGCGCTCGCGGACGACACCGCCTTCGCCGTCACCGGCACGCAGGGCCGGGGCGACGGGACCGCCGACGACCTCACGGACCACAACGACGAGGAGGACAACTGATGACGAGCACCCGTCGCACCTTCATCACCGGCGCCGCAGCCGCCGCCGCGGCCGCGGCCCTGGGCGCCTGCTCCCACGGCCTGCCGACGGCCACTCCTCCCACCGCCACGCCCTCGCACCCCGTTCTGGACGCCACGCGCCTGGCCACCGTCCTCGCACGTGTGCAGACGGGTCTGGAGGCCGCGGACGAGGCCAAGGACGCCACCCTCTTAGCTGGCTACCTCACCGGCCCCGCCGAGCGCGTGCGCGCGCAGGAGTACGCCCTGGCCACCCTGGCCGGGGACGACACCCACATCCACCGCTTCACCACCGAGGTGCAGGCCGGCGTCGTCGGGCTCACCAGCGGCTTCCCGCGCACCGCCGTCGTCATCACCAAGCCGGCTGACGGCGAGCCCACCTACTACCTCACCCTCACTCAGGACGCGGCCCGCGAGGACTACGCGCTGTGGTCCTGGACCCGGCTCGGCGACGTCGAGGTCCCCGCGACGCCCAGCTCCTCCGTCGGTGCCGTCGAGGTCACCCCGGAGGGCAATCCCGAGGCCGGGGAGCCGTCCTCCTCACTGCTGGCCCAGCCCCGCGACGTCGTTGAGGCCTACCTCGACGCCCTCAACAACCCCGACGGGGACAGCGCCTCCGCCTTCGCCGATGACGCCCTGCGCCAGCGCATCGCCTCGGACCGGGCGATCGACCTGTCCGGCATGGGCACCGTCACCGTCACGGCCGCCGCCCACGAAGACGGCCTGCGTGGTCTGCGCACCGCCGACGGCGGAGCCATCTTCACCGCAGCCCTGACCTGGACCACCGAGTACCGCAAGACGGTCGCCGGATCCACCCTCCGGCTCGGTGGCAACGTCGGACGGATGCTCGGCGCCAGCACCGAGATCATCGGAACCGTCCTCGCCCGTTACGACGCCATGGTGTCCTTCGCGGTGCCCTCCGCCAGCGCCGGGGGCCGCAGCACCGTCCTGGGGACGGACGCCGTGCTGGCCGCGGTCGAGCGGGACGACTCCCAGGCGCCCGTCTGACCTTAAGGACACGAGGGGCCCCACGGCGCCGCCGCGGGGCCCCTGCGCACGCCGCCTGGCGTGCCAGCAGACCACGTCGGGCCACCGTGCCCGGGAAGGAGACACACATGAGCATGTTTGGAGCCGTGGACCTGTCCGGCCTCGCGCAGCGCCAGGACAAGACGGCTGCCTCCACCGGGGCGCCGGGGGAGGGTGGGCAGCCCCCGACCTACCCGGCGCCGCTCGTCGTTGAGCTCACCGCCGACAACCTGCGTGACGTCGCCCAGGTCTCCACCGAGGTGCCGGTGGTCGTCGTCGCCTTCACGCCCCGGTCCCAGGTGTCCACCGAGGTCGCGGCCCAGCTCGAGCGCCTGGCCGCGGACATGGGTGGGCGCTTCGAGCTTGCGCGCCTGGACGCCGACGCCGCCCCCGAGGTCGCCCAGGCCCTACAGGTCACTGCCGTGCCCACGGTCCTGGCGCTGCTCGCGGGGCAGCCGGTGGCCATGTTCCAGGGGGCTGTCCCCCACGAGCAGCTGCGCCAGATCCTCGACCAGCTCCTCGAGCTCGCTGCCGCCAACGGCGTGCGCGGACGCGTCGCCCTCGGCACTGACCAGGGCCCCAGCGAGCCGGAGGAGACGGAGGTCGAGCGTGCCGCCCGAGAGGCGATCGAGCGCGGCGACTACGAGGCCGCCATCGAGGTCTACGACCACGCAGTGGCACAGAACCCGGGGGACGACGCACTCCGGGTGGCGCGCAGCCAGGTGCGCGTGCTCGCCCGCATGGACGGCAAGGACCCGCGTGCGCTGCTGGCGGCGGCGCAGGCCGCTCCCGACGACGTCGAGGCCGCGCTGGCGGCCGCCGACGCCGCCCTGGCCCTGGGGGACGTCAGCGCCGCCCTGGGCCGTGCCCTGGAGGCCGTGCGCAGCCACACGGGCGAGGAGCGTGACAGGGCGCGCCTGCGCCTGCTCGAGCTCTTCGAGGTCATCGGCTCCGGGTCCCCCGAGGTCGCCCGCGCCCGGCGCCAGCTGGCCACGCTCCTGTTCTGAGCGCGCCGCCGCTCCCGGGCGGGCGCGGGGCCGTGCGGGGCTGCGGTGGAACCGCTCCCCGGGGCCGCGGTGGGACCGCACCCGGGCTGTGGGGGAGCGGTGCTGTGCGATGAGGCGGTGGGGCCCCTTCCCCACCCCCCCCGCAAGAGCCCCCCCCTTTCCTCCTCTTTGTCCCCGGACTCCAGGTCACACGGACTCGGGCTCGATCCTCCACACCTCGCGGGCGTAGTCGCTGATCGTGCGGTCGGAGGAGAAGCGCCCGGAGCCGGTGATGTTGACCCACACCTTGCGCTGCCAGGCGCGCTGGTCGGCGTAGTCGGCGGCCATGCGGTCCTTGGCCTCGCGGTAGGCGGCGAAGTCACCCAGGACGTAGTAGACGTCGGCGCTCTCGTAGCCCGCCTCGAGCAGGGAGCGGCGGATGTCCGCGAAGCCTCCCGTGCCGCGGTCGTCGAGGGTGCCGTCGATGAGGGCGTCGAGCACGCGCTTGAGACCGGGGACGGTCTCATAGGCCTGGCGCGGGTCGTAGGACTCGCGCAGCACGGGCAGCTCGTCCTCGGTGGCACCGAAGATGTAGGCGTTGTCCTCGCCGACCTGGTCGAGGATCTCGACGTTGGCGCCGTCGAGGGTGCCCAGGGTGAGGGCGCCGTTCATCATGAACTTCATGTTCGAGGTGCCCGAGGCCTCCTTGCCGGCCATCGAGATCTGCTCGGAGACGTCAGCGGCCGGGATGATGTGCTCGGCGGGGGAGACGTTGTAGTTGTGGATGAAGACGACCTTGAGGGTGCGCGAGACGACCGGGTCGTTGTTGACCAGCTCGGCGATGGTGTTGATGAGCTTGATGATCGCCTTGGCTCGCACGTAGCCCGCGGCGGCCTTCGCACCGAAGACGAAGACGCGCTTGGGCACCACCAGGGACGGGTCCTCCTTCATGCGGAAGTACAGGTCCAGGATGTACAGGGCGTTGAGCAGCTGGCGCTTGTACTCGTGCAGGCGCTTGATCTGGACGTCGAAGACGGCCTCGGGGTCGATCTCGACACCCTCGCGCTCGAGGACCCAGGCGGCGAAGTCCGCCTTGTTGGCGCGCTTGACCTCGGTGAGGCGGTCGAGGACCTCGTCACTGACGTCCGCGGTGTACCGGGACAGCACGGACAGGTCACGCACCCAGGAGTCGTCGCCGACGACGTCGTCCAGGACGGCGGACAGGCGCGGGTTGCACTGGCGCAGCCAGCGGCGCGGGGTCACGCCGTTGGTCTTGTTGTTGAAGCGCTCGGGCCAGACGGCGTGCCACTCCTTGAGGGTGTCGCGCTTGATGATCTCGGTGTGGATGGCGGCCACGCCGTTGATGGAGTAGGCGGCGTAGCAGGCGATCCAGGCCATGCGCACGACGCCGTCCTGGACGGGCGCCATGTAGGCGATGGTGGCCTCGTCGAGGCCGCGCTCGCGCATCTGCGCACGGAAGCGGCGGTCGATCTCGTAGACGATCTCGAGCACGCGCGGGAAGAGCCGCTCGAAGATGGAGACCTCCCAGGTCTCCAGGGCCTCGGCGAGCACGGTGTGGTTGGTGTAGGCGAAGGTCTTGGTGACCTCGGCCCAGGCCTCGTCCCAGCCCAGGCCGTGCTCGTCCATGAGCAGGCGCATGAGCTCGGGGATGGCGAGGACGGGGTGGGTGTCGTTGAGCTGGATGGCGTTGTAGGTGGAGAAGCCGCGCAGGTCCTCGCCGTGGTGGGCGACGTAGGTGTCGATGATCTCCTGCAGGGAGGCCGAGCAGAAGAAGTACTGCTGGCGCACACGCAGGACCTTGCCCTCGTAGGTCGTGTCGTTGGGGTAGAGGACCCGGGAGATGTCCGCGGTGCGCTCGCGCTCGACGATGGCGTCGGTGAAGCGCTGGGAGTTGAAGGCCTCGTAGTCGAACTCCTCCATCGGCTCGGCCTTCCACAGGCGCAGCGTGTTGACGTTGCGCGTGCCGTAGCCGGTGATGGGCATGTCGTGGGGGACAGCGCGCACGGTGAGGTCCTGGTAGCGGACGATGCGCTGGGCCTCCTCACGGCGGATGACGAAGGGGTACCCCTCCTCCATCCAGGCGTCGGGGTGCTCGGTCTGGAAGCCGTCGTCGAAGAGCTGCTTGAACAGGCCGTAGCGGTAGAGGATGCCGTAGCCGTTGACCGGCAGGTCGAGGGTGGCGCAGGAGTCGAGGAAGCAGGCGGCCAGGCGCCCCAGGCCTCCGTTGCCCAGGGCGGCGTCGGGCTCCTGCTCGAGGACGTCGGTGAGGTTCTGCCCGAAGGCGCCCACGGCCTTGTCAGCCTCCTCGACCAGCCCGAGGTTGGTGAGGTTGTTGAGCAGGGCGCGGCCCATGAGGAACTCGGCGGAGAAGTAGTGCTCCATGCGTCCGGCGCGGTAGCGCTCGTCCGTGGCGTGCCAGTGGTCGGCGATGGCGTCGACGGCGGCGGCGGACAGGCCCTGCCAGACCTCCATGGGGGTGGAGGCCTCGGCGGGTCGGCCGGAGACCGCACGCACCTGCGAGGGCACGGTGCTGGCCAGGTTCTGCGTCATTAGTTCTTCCCTTGTCAGACGACGGGTCCGCTGCTGCCTGGTGGGACAGCGGCGTGCAGAGCGTTCGGGGCAAGGGCGGCGACGCGCGGATGGCGTCCCCGTCCAACAACCAGCGTACCGAATCAGGTCCGATAACCGCGTGGTGAGTGGCAGGCGGCTCGTGTGAGGACGCCGATGCGGCGGCCCGCTCGGGCGGGTCAGCGGACCGGGGGCGGTGCGGCCGGGCCGGGCGCCTGACGGCGCGGGGACGACGGTGGGGGCGGCTGCCACAGGCAGCCGCCCCCACCCAACCGTGATGGTGCTCAGTCCCTGCTCGGGCGCAGGAACACGGCGCCCAGCGGGGGCACGCGCAGGCGCACCGAGGCGGGACGACCGTTCCACGGCAGCTCCTCGGCCTCCACATGACCCAGGTTGCCCACACCGGAGCCGCCGTACTCGGGGGCGTCAGTGTTGATGACCTCGTCCCAGCCTCCCGCGAAGGGCAGACCCACCCGGTAGCCCTCGTGCGGGGTCCCGGCGAAGTTGACGACGACGACGATGAGGTCGTTGCGTCCGTCAGGCCCCACGCCCTTGCGCAGGTAGGACAGGACGTTGTGGTCGCCGTCGCCCGCCTCGATCCACTCGAAGCCGCGGTGGGAGAAGTCGTCCGCCCACAGCGCGGGCGAGGAGGTGTAGACGGAGTTGAGGTCGCTCACCAGGCGCAGCAGGCCCTGGTGGCCCGGGTCATCCAGGATCCACCAGTCCAGGGAGACGTCCGCGTTCCACTCCGAGCCCTGACCGAACTCCTGGCCCATGAACAGCAGCTGCTTGCCCGGGTGCGACCACTGGTAGGCGTACAGGGCACGCAGGTTCGCCAGCTCCTGCCAGGGGTCGCCCGGCATCTTGGACAGCAGGGAGCCCTTGCCGTGCACGACCTCGTCGTGGCTCAGCGGCAGGGCGAACTGCTCGGAGAAGGCGTACACGAGCGAGAAGGTGAGCTCGCCATGGTGGTAGCGCCGGTTGATCGGCTCCTCCTGCATGTAGCGCAGGGTGTCGTTCATCCAGCCCATGTTCCACTTGAGCCCGAAGCCGAGGCCGCCGTACTCGGTGGGGGTGGTCACCCCCGGCCACGCCGTTGACTCCTCGGCCACCATGACGATGCCAGGGTTCTTGCGGTAGGCGGTGGCGGTCGCCTCCTGCAGGAAGCTGATGGCCTCCAGGTTCTCACGCCCGCCGAACTGGTTGGGGTGCCACTGGTTCTCCTTGCGCGAGTAGTCGAGGTAGAGCATGGAGGCCACCGCGTCCACGCGCAGGCCGTCGGCGTGGAACTCCTCAAGCCAGTACAGGGCGTTGGCGACGAGGAAGTTACGCACCTCATTGCGCCCGAAGTTGAAGATGTACGTGCCCCAGTCGGGGTGCTCTCCGCGCTGCGGGTCCGGGTCCTCGTACAGGGAGGTGCCGTCGAAGCGCGCCAGAGCCCACTCGTCCTTGGGGAAGTGGGCGGGCACCCAGTCGAGGATGACGCCGATGCCGGCCTGGTGGAGCCGGTCGATGAGGTAACGGAAGTCGTCCGGGGTGCCGAAGCGCGCGGTGGGGGCGTAGTACCCGGTCACCTGGTAGCCCCAGGAGCCGCCGAAGGGGTGCTCAGCCACCGGCAGGAACTCGACGTGCGTGAAGCCGGTCTCCTGGAGGTAGGGGACAAGCTCGTCGGCCAGGCCCCGGTAGCCCAGGCCCTGGCGCCAGGAGCCCACGTGCAGCTCGTAGATGCTCATCGGCCCCGAGTGCGGGTCCGTGGTGGCCCGGCGCTCCATCCACTCCTGGTCGCCCCACTCGTGGAACTGGTCGGTGACGACGGATGCGGTGGCCGGCGGCACCTCGGTGGCGCGTGCCAGCGGGTCGGCCTTCTGGTGCCAGGAGCCGTCGGCGAAGCAGATCTCGTACTTGTAACGGGCGCCCACTCCCACCCCGGGCACGAACAGCTCCCACACGCCCGAGGCGCCCAGGGAGCGCATGGCGGTGGCGGTACCGTCCCAGTAGTTGAAGTCGCCGACGACGCGCACGGCGCGGGCGTTGGGCGCCCACACGGCGAAGGCCGTGCCGGACACCTCGCCCATCGTGCCGTCGTAGGTCTTGACGTGGGCGCCCAGGACCTCCCACAGGGCCTCGTGACGGCCCTCGGAGATGAGGTAGGTGTCCATCTCGCCCAGGGTCGGCATGAAGCGGTAGGGGTCGTCCACCCGAGTCGTCTCGCTGCCGTAGGTGACGTCGAGCCGGTAGTCGGGAATGACGTCACCGGGCAGGAGCGCCACCCACACGCCGTCCTGCTCGTGCTCGGCCGGGAAGGTGCCCTCAGCCGTGACGACGGCGACGGCGTCAGCGAGGTGGCGCACGGTGCGGATCGTGACCCCGTGCTCGCCCAGGTGGGCGCCGAGGACCTCGTGGGGGTTGTGGTAACGCGCGTAGGCGACGTCTGCCAGCACCCAGGGCTCAACCGGCACGGGGCCGACGGGGGTGCGGGGGGCGGGCGTGCTGCTGGTCGCGGAGGGGCGGGGCTCGGGGGCGGTGACGTCGCTCATACTTTCCACTCTTCCATGGGTGTTGGGGACGGAGGGGGACTTTGTACCAAGGACCCTACAGATCCCGGTCAGTGGGACAGGCATCCAGCGCGGACGGTGACGGGCCTCGTAGACGGCCTCGTATAAGGCCTTGTCGAGCTCGAGAGCGGCGATGACGGTGCTGTCCCGGCTGGCGTCATCGCCCGTGGCCGGCAGGACCCGGCGGTAGCCCTCGAGGAAGGCCCGGCGGACCTCGGCCAACCACGTGGCGTGCGTGGCACCGCCGACGGCCGCCGCGTAGTCGAAGGAGCGCAGCATGCCCGCCACGTCACGCAACGGCTGGTCGTGCACACACCGCTGCGCCAGCGGGCGCAGCGGCTCGCCCTCGAAGTCGAGCACGTACCAGTGTCCGTGGGCGCCGGCGCCGTGGAGCGTCTGGCCCAGGTGGTAGTCGCCGTGGACACGGCAGGCGGAGGGCAGGCCCGGCAGGTCCGACAGGCGGGAGAGCACCTGCTCCACCCGCTGGGCGAGGTCGGGCACCTGGGCGGCCAGGGCGGGGACCTCGCCCATGGCCCAGTCGGCGCGTGCGCGCAGGGCCTGGGCGAGGTCCCCAGGGGACCCGGGGGCGCTCGTGCCCAGGGCGGCGGCCAGGTGCTCGTGCATCTGGGCGGTCGTCTCGCCGAGCTCGTCGGCCAGGGCGAGGGCACGCAGTCGGGTGGGACCGCCCGGACCGTCGTCCTGCCCCGCCAGGGAGCAGAACAGCGCGAAGCCGTCCTCCGCCCCGGCCACGAAGGTCGTGGCGACGGCGGCGTCCGCGCTCAGGGGGGTGGACGAGCCGGGCACGAGGAGGTCCAGTGAGGACCACGCCACCGGAGCGGGCACCCGGTCCCAGCCGTTGCGGGCCAGGGCGACGGGGACCTCGACATCGGGGTTGCGCCCAGGCTCGAGCACGCGCAGGAGCTTGACGATGAGGTCGGGCGTCGCCGCGTCCTGCTGCGCGACACCCTCCCCGGCAGCGCCCGCGGCGGGGTCGCCCTCCTGCCCTGCCGGGGATAGGGGCCCCTGCGGGGCGGGCAGGATGACGCTCGTGTTCGACTGCTCACCCGTGGTCACGCGCAGGCGCTCGGCCCGCTGGGCGACCGCCTGAACCGCCGTGGGGCTCAAGGCGGTGCCGGCCTCGAGGACGGCGTCGGCCCAGGCCCGCCAGAAGGCGGGGTGGTGGGGGCCGTCCACGAGGGCGGTGCCGTCCTCCAGCAGCACGCCCGCGGCGCCCGCGGCCTCAGACTCACCGGTCAGGCGCTCGAGGTCGGCGGCCTCTGCCAGGACGAGCGGCACGTGCAGCAGCACCCTGGCCGACTCATCGGCACCGCCCGCCGGCAGACAGATCACCAGGTCACGCACCCCCGGGGCCAGGGCGACGTCGGCGGCGACGCAGCAGCGCGAGACCGGCGGGACGGTTCCCCTGAGGGGGGACCAGCGCCGTTCGCAGGCCCACGCCAGGACCGCGCTCAGCAGCACCTCGTCGTCGGGCCAGAGAAGTGGACGGGCCATGGTTCAGGACTCCTTCACAGGTAGCGACAGACTCAGCCAGCGGTAGCCGCGAGGAACGAGGGTGACGCCCAGGCGGCCGTCCTCACCCACCGCCGCGTCCTCGCCGGAGCCCTCGGGGCCGCCCAGGACGACGCCGGTGCGGGCGCCAGCCAGGTCCTCGAGGCCGATGACGGCCTCGCACGCCTCCTCGCTGACGTTCGCCAGGCACAGCAGGACCTCGCCGTCGGGGGACAGGTCCTGGCGCGTGTGGGCCAGGACAGCGGCGCTGGAGGAGGCGCGCATGAGGAAGGAGCCCCGTCCCAGGGCCGGGTGCTGACGGCGCACCGTCAGAAGGCCGCGCAGCGCGTGAAGCAGTGAGCCGGGGTCCGCCAGGGCGTCGGCGACGTTGCGCTCGGCCCAGCCCGGGGCGCTGATGAGCGGCAGCGTGAGCGCCGCGTCCTGCGGCGCGCTCGAGAAGCCCATGTGCCTGCTGCGGTCCCACTGCATCGGGGTGCGCACAGCGTCGCGGTCCTCGAGCCAGATGTCCTCGCCCATGCCGATCTCGTCGCCGTAGTACAGGCACGGCGAGCCCGGCAGGGACAGCAGCAGCGCGTGGGCCAGCATGAGCTCGTCGCGGCTGTCACCCAGCAGAGGGGCCAGCCGACGCCGGATCCCCACGTTGGCGCGCATGCGCTCCTCGGGGGCGTACCAGCCGTACATGAGGGCGCGCTCGTCCTCGGTCACCATCTCCAGGGTGAGCTCGTCGTGGTTGCGCAGGAAGGTGCCCCACTGCCCGTGGGCCGGGATGTCCGGCGTCTCGGCGAGCACCTGGCGGATCGAGTCCGCGCTGCCCTCCCGCAGGGAGCGGAAGATGCGCGGCATGACCGGGAAGTGGAAGCACATCGTGCACTCCGGGGCCTCGGGCGTGCCGAAGTAGGCGACGACCTCGCTGGGCATCTGGTTGGCCTCGGCGATGGTGATGGTGCCCGGGAACTCCTCGGCGAGCACTGCCGCCAGCCGTGCGACGACGGCGTGCGTGCCAGGCAGGTTCTCGCTGCTCGTGCCCTCGCGCTCCACGAGGTAGGGGATCGCGTCCAGGCGGAAGCCGTCCACGCCCGTGCGCGCCCAGAAGCGCACGACGTCGGTGACGGCCTCGACCACGGCGGGGTTGTCGTAGTTGAGATCGGGCTGGTGGGAGAAGAAGCGGTGCCAGAAGAACTGGCCGCGCTGCTCGTCCCACGTCCAGTTCGAGGACTCGGTGTCCACGAAGATGACGCGCGTGCCCGCGTAGGCCTCGTCGGAGTCGGACCACACGTAGAAGTCGCCGTAGGGGCCCGACGGGTCCGAGCGCGAGGCCTGGAACCAGGGGTGGGCGTCCGAGGTGTGGTTGAGGACCATGTCGATGACGACGCGGATGCCTCGGGCGTGGGCCTCGCGGACCATCCCCTCGAAGTCCTCGACCGTGCCGTAGCGTGGGTCGATCCCCGTGTAGTCGCTGATGTCGTAGCCGCCGTCGCGCATGGGCGAGGGGTAGAAGGGCGGTACCCAGATGGCGTCGACGCCCAGCCAGGCCAGGTAGTCCAGGCGGGAGGTCAGGCCTGCGAAGTCGCCCACGCCGTCGGAGTCGGAGTCGGCGAAGGAGCGCAGCAGCGCCTCGTAGAAGACGGCGGTGCGGAACCACTGGGGGTCCTCGCTCAGACCGGTGCGGGGGGCGGCGGGGACCGCGGGAACACCGGGCAGGCCAACGGAGAGGCTGGTGCCGCTCACGCCGACGCTCCCAGCGCCTCGACGCGGAAGACGTGCGCGACACGCCCCTCGAAGGGGTCCAGCCGCACGTAGTTGTGGGCGCCCCACTCGAAGGACAGGCCGGTGAGCTCGTCCGTGACCCGGATGACAGGCTGTGAGCCGTCCGTCCCCTTGGGCAGGCCGAGCTGGTCCAGGTTGAGGAGCACCTGTCCCTCGTGGGCGTGGTGCGGGTCCAGGTTGACCACCGTGAGCACCACGTCGTCACGGCCGGTGGGGCTGTGCGCGGCGTCAACACGCTTGGAGTATGCGATGAGGCTGTCGTCGCTCGTGCCGTGGAACCACACGTCGCGCAGCTGGCGCAGGGCCGGGTGGGCGGCGCGCGCGGCGTTGAGGGAGGTGAGCAGGTCCTCGATGCCGTTGGCCCGCGCGGCGGCGAAGTCGCGCGGCTTGAGCTCGTACTTCTCGTTGTCGATCTGCTCCTCGTAGCCGGGGCGCGGGACGGACTCGGCCAGCTCGTAGCCGGAGTAGATGCCCCAGGTGGGGCTCATGGTCGCCGCCAGCACGGCCCTGAGCTTGAAGGCCGGGATCGTGCCGTGCGTCATGAAGGGCGTGAGGATGTCGTGGGTCGTCGGCCAGAAGGTCGGGCGCAGGACGTGGGCGGTCTCCTGCGACAGCTCCACGAGGTAGTCGGTCAGCTCCTGCCTCGTGTTGCGCCACGCGAAGTACGTGTAGGACTGGTGGAAGCCGATCTTGCCGAGTGTGCGCATCATCGCCGGGCGGGTGAAGGCCTCGGCGAGGAAGAGGACCTCGGGGTTGGTGGAGTGGACCTCGCGCAGCAGGCGCTGCCAGAACACGAGGGGCTTGGTGTGGGGGTTGTCCACGCGGAAGATCGTCACGCCGTGGCCGATCCACGTGTAGACGACGTCACGGATGGCCTGGTAGATCCCCTCGGGGTCGTTGTCGAAGTTGAGGGGGTAGATGTCCTGGTACTTCTTGGGAGGGTTCTCCGCGTAGGCGATGGAGCCGTCGGCCAGGACGGTGAACCACTCGGGGTGCTCGGTGACCCACGGGTGGTCCGGGGAGCACTGCAGGGCGAGGTCCAGGGCGACCTCCATGCCGAGCTGCGCGGCCCGGGCGACCAGGGCGTCGAAGTCCTCGAAGGTGCCCAGGTCCGGGTGGATGGCGTCGTGGCCGCCGTCCGGTGAGCCAATGCCGTAGGGGGAGCCCGGGTCGCAGGGGCGGGCGGTGAGCGTGTTGTTGCGCCCCTTGCGGTTGGTGGTGCCGATGGGGGAGATCGGGGTGAGGTACAGCACGTCGAAGCCCATGGCGGCGATGCGGTCCAGGTGCGCGGCGGCCGTGCGCAGCGTGCCCGTGTGCCAGACGCCGTGCTCATCGACGCCGGAGCCGAGCGAGCGCGGGAAGATCTCGTACCAGGAGCCGGCCAGGGCGCGCTCTCGGTCCACCTGCAGCGGGTAGGTGGCGCTGGGCGAGAGGTGGTCGCGCAGCGGTAGGCGCTCGAGCACGTCGGTGACCTGCGGGCTGTGGCCGGCGGCCAGACGCTGGGCCGGCTGGAGGGAGGCGTCGCGCAGGACGGCGGCGGCCGCCGTGAGGACGGCGGCGTCGGCGCCCTCGCGTCCGGGCACGTGCGCGGCGCGCTCCAGGACCCGGGCGCCCTCCTCGAGCATGAGCTCGACGTCGATGCCGGCGGGGACCTTGATGCTGGCGTCGTGGCTCCAGGTGGCGTAGGGGTCGGACCAGCCCTCCACCCGCAGGCCCCAGTCGCCGGGGGCGTCGGCGGCCAGGCGCGCCTCATAGCGGTCCAGTCCCTTGGCGACCTCGTGCATGCGGGCGCTGGGGCCGTCGGTGCCGTCGGGGCGCACGAGCACGGCGGTGGCGCCGAAGCGGTCGTGCCCCTCGCGGAAGACGGTGGCGCGCACGGGGAAGACCTCACCGGGCACGGCCTTGGAGGGCCAGCGTCCGTCCTCGACGACGGGGAAGACCTCGGTGACGGGGATGCGGCCGATGGGGAAGTAGGCGGCGGGCTCCGGGGCGCTGGGAGCCGGCAGGACGGGCGTCGTCGGCTCCGTGGCAGGCGCAGGGCCGGAAGCCTTCCTCTTCCTCCGGGACGTCGTAGGGGCGGATGGGCTCTGTGGCGTGTTCGCGGTCACAGTCAAAGGGTACGGGCTGTGAGGGCGCGAGTCACATCGCCGCTCACCCGAGCCCGCGCCCACCTCCTCGGTTTGCGTCCGAACGTACGGTCGCCAGCCGTACTTTCGAGAGCAAACCGAGGAGGTGGAAGGCCGGGAGGGCCGGGAGGGGCGGGGCCTCAGTAGTCCATGTGCATGGCGCGACGCACGTCCTCGAGGGTCGCGTCGGCGACCTCGCGGGCGCGCGCGTTGCCCGCGTGCAGGACCTCGCACAGGTAGTCCTCGTTCGCCGCGAGCTCGGCCCTGCGGGCACGCACCGGGGCGAAGAACTCGTTGACCACCTCCGTCGTCAGCGCCTTGAGCGCACCCGCCCCGCCGTCGCCGATCCTCTCGGCGACCTCCTCGGGGGCTCCCGCCCCGCACAGGGAGGCGAGAGTGAGCAGGTTGGCGACCTCGGGGCGGGCCACCGGGTCAAAGGTGATGACGCGGTCCGAGTCCGTCTTGGCCTTGCGCAGGGCCTTGGCCGTCTCGTCGGCGCTCATACGCAGCTCGATCGTGTTGTGACGGGACTTGCTCATCTTCTCCCCGTCGAGCCCCAGCAGCAGCGGCGCCTCGGACAGCAGCGCCTCGGGACGGCGGAAGACCGGGCGCTTGCTGTCCGCCCTCCCGTAACGCTTGTCGAAGCGCTGGGCGATGAGACGCGCCTGCTCCAGGTGCGGCAGCTGGTCCTTGCCCACGGGCACGAGGTTCGCCTGGCAGAAGAGGATGTCCGCCGCCTGGTGCACCGGGTAGGTGAGCATGAGGCCGGTCATCGCGCGCCCGTCAGTGGCCTCGAGCTCGGCCTTGACGGTCGGGTTGCGGTGCAGCTCGGACTCGGTGACCAGCGACAGGAAGGGCAGCATGAGCTGGTTGGCCGCCGGGACCGCAGAGTGGGCGAAGACGGTCGAGCGCTCGGGGTCCACCCCCACGGCGAGCGTGTCCGCCACGAGGGACAGTACGCGCTCGCGGATCGGGCCGACGCCGTCGCGGTCGGTGATGACCTGGTAGTCGGCGACGAGGATCCACGTGTCCACACCCAGGTCCTGGATGCGCCGCCACGAGTGCATCGTGCCGAAGTAGTGACCCAGGTGCATGTTGCCGGTGGGACGCACGCCCGTGAGCATCCGGTACCGGCCAGGGTTGACGTCGAGGTCCGCGCGGATCTGCTCGCTTCGGGCCAGTGACCGCGCCAGGGAGGCGTCGTTCGTGGCGTTTGCCAGAGCCTCCTCGGCGGAGGTGGGCGTGGTCGTCTCGTGCTCAGGCGTCTGCGTCATGGCGCCCATCCTAGGGGCCGACGGCGACCGGCCCGGCGGAGGGTCCTCAGGGCAGCGCGAGGACCTCCCCGGAGAAGTACACGCGCATGCTCAGCGCCTCCAGCGTCGTCGTGTCGCCCGGACGGTCCTGACGGCAGTCGGTCGCCCCCGGCCTCGCGGCGCGGGCGCGCGCGGGGTTGATGGCCCGGGCCTTGCCCGCCGGGCCCCGCGAGACCCGGCGCGCCAGGGAGAAGGAGGAGGTGTGCGGGCGCGGCACCGGCCAGGTTGAGTCCCACGCCAGGTGCCAGTCGGTGCCGTGCCCGTCAGCGAGCACCACCTCGCACTGGTCGAGGTTGCCGTTGATGACGACGAGCAGGTCGTCGTCGCCCACGGGCCGCCCAGAGCGCAGCATCTGCACCACGCGCACGTTCGGGTCGTGCCAGGCGTCGTTGCTCAGCGCCTCGCCGTCGGCCCCGAGCCACGACAGGTCCGCGATGGTGTCGCCCGGGCGGACCGCCCCCGAGGCGAAGGAGGTGGGGCGCATCACCGGGTGCTCGTGGCGTGTGCGCACCAGGAACTGGGTGGTGGCCAGCAGGTCGCGCTGCCACGCCTCCAGCTCCCAGTCGTACCAGGAGATCTGGGAGTCCTGGCAGTAGGAGTTGTTGTTGCCCTGCTGGGTGCGGCCGATCTCGTCGCCGCCCAGGAGCATCGGCGTGCCCGCCGAGACCAGCAGGGTCGCCAGGATGTTGCGCATGGAGCGGCGGCGCAGCAGTTCCAGCGGGCCCAGGTCCACGCCCTCGGGGACCGCGCCCTCGAAGCCGTGGTTCCAGGAGCGGTTGTCGTCCGTCCCGTCCCGGTTGCCCTCACCGTTGTCCTCGTTGTGCTTGTGGTCGAAGCACACGAGGTCGCGCAGGGTGAAGCCGTCGTGGGCGGTGACGAAGTTGACGCTCGCCAGCGGGCCGCGCCCGCCCGGGTACTCGCCGTGACCGAAGGTGTCGACGCTGCCCGACAGGCGGGTGGCCAGGTCGCGCAGGTCGGAGCCCGTGCGGCCCTTGGAGATCTCCAAGGCGTCGCGCAGCCAGAAGGAGCGCACCGCCCCGCGGTAGCGGTCGTTCCAGTCGTGGAAGGGCTCGGGGAAGTCGCCGGTGCGCCAGCCGCCGGGCCCCACGTCCCAGGGCTCGACGATGAGGCGGGCGCCGCTGAGCACGGGGTCCGTCGCCATGGCGATGAGCAGCGGGTGGTAGGGGCTGAAGTCGGTGCCGTGGCGCCCCAGCGTCACCGCCAGGTCGAAACGGAACCCGTCCACCCCCATCTCGCTCACCCAGTAACGCAGGGAGTCCAGGGTGAGCTGGACCGCGCGCGCGTAGCGCATGTCCGTGCTGGCGCCCGTTCCCGTGACGTCGTAGTAGTGGCCGGTCTGGCCGGGCACGTGCAGGTAGTAGCGGCGGTCGTCCAGGCCGCGCAGGCTCAGGCTCGGGCCGCCGAAGCCGGACTCGCAGGTGTGGTTGTAGACGACGTCCATCACCACCTCCAGGCCCGCCTGGTGCAGCAGCGAGATCATGCCGCGCACCTCGTCGATGACCGCCTGCGGGCCGGCCTCGCGCGAGGAGCGCATGGCGTAGGAGGCCTCGGGGGCGAAGTAGGACAGGGTCGAGTAGCCCCAGTAGTTCGTGCGCCCGCGCGCCAGCAGGAAGGTCTCGGAGAAGGCCGCCTGGATGGGCAGCAGCTCGACCGTCGTCACGCCCAGGGACCTCAGGTGCTCGATGGTGGCGGGGTGGGCGAGCCCCGCGTAGGTGCCCCGCAGCTCGGCCGGCACCCCCGGCAGCGTGAGGGTCAGGCCTTTGACGTGCGTCTCGTAGACGACCACGCGCTCGTTGCTCACACGCGGTCCCGGGGCCACGTGGAAGGAGGGGGCGTCGGTGACGACGCCGATGGCCACGTGCCCGGCCGAGTCCAGGTGGGAGGGGGAGAAGGGCACGTAGGTGGGGTTGTAGTCGGCGTCCACCTCGTGCGCGAAGATCTCCGGGCCCAGGCGGGGCGTGCCCTCCAGGGCGCGGGCGTAGGGGTCGAGGAGGAGCTTGCGCGGGTTGAGCAGCAGACCGGCCGAGGGGTTCCACTCTCCGTGGACGCGGTAGCCGTAGCGCTGGCCGGGACCGACGCCGGGCACGTGGGCCCCCCACGCCCCGCGCACGGGGCCGTGCATGCCGATGCGGTGCTCGGACAGGACGCGGCCGCTGCCGTCCGTCTCCAGCAGACACAGGTCAACGGCCGTGGCGTCAGGGGCGACGACGACGAAGCTCGTGCCGTCCGCAGCCGGTGTCGCGCCCAGGCGGCTGCGGTCCCGTGCGTCCTGGCTCGCCAGCGCGGCGGGTCTGGGCGGCTCGGCAGCCGAGGGGGCAGCGGGCTGCGTCGTGGTCGTGTCAGGCATAGGGGCATTCTTGCCAGGTCGAGGGGGAGCGGCAATCCGAATGGGACTTTCGGCACCCCGCCGTGGCGGCGCGGGGACGTGCGCGGACGCCCGGGCATCTGGCCGAGGCCCGGTATGCCAAGGCTTCGTGGGGGTGCAGGGCGCCCGCGGGAGGCGCCCGGGTGGCGCGTGTCTCACGCCCCCGGCGCCGGTGACCGCGGCGCGGCCCATGTGGCAGCCTGAGCGGCATGAAGATCGTGGTCTGTGTCAAGAACGTCCCCGACGTGCAGTCCGAGCGGCGTGTGGAGGCCGGGCGCCTCGTGCGGGGCGAGGACGACGTCCTCAACGAGCTCGACGAGAACGCCGTCGAGGCGGCGGTCAGCCTGGTGGAGGAGCACGGCGGAGAGGTCGTCGCTCTCACGATGGGGCCCGAGGGCGCCGAGGACGCTCTGCGCCGTGCCCTGCAGATGGGGGCGGACCGCGCCGTCCACGTGTGCGACGAGGCGCTGGCCGGCGCTGACGTCGTGGCCACCGCCCGCGTCCTCGCCGCAGCGGTCCGGCGCGTCGGCGGGGACGTCGAGGGCGTCGGCGACGTGGACCTGGTCTTGACCGGGATGGCCTCGCTCGACTCGATGACCTCGCTGCTGCCCGGTGCGCTCGCCGCTGCGCTGCACGTGCCTGCCCTCACGCTCGCCACCGGTGTGGAGCTGTCCGACGGCGAGGTCGTCGTCCGCCGGACCGTCGGGGCCGTGCGCGAGGTGCTCAGCGCGCCTCTTCCGGCCCTCGTGTCCGTCACGGATCAGGCCAACGACCCGCGCTACCCCAACTTCGCGGCCATGCGCGCCGCCCGGCGCAAGCCCGTGGAGACCTGGGACCTGGCCGTGCTCGGCCTGGAGCCCCCCGTGCCCTCGGTCGCCGTGCTCGACGCCCAGGAGCGTCCGGCGCGCTGCGCTGGCACCATCCGCACCGACGCCGGCGAGGCCGGCCGCGAGCTGGCCGCCTGGCTCGTCGACAACCAGCTCGTCTGAGAGGGACGCACATGTCAAAGACCTCCGCCGGGGCCACGGGCGAGACCTTCGACGCCCCCGTCCTCGTCCTCATCGACCTTCAGACGCCCACGACGGGCACCGCCGGAAACGAGGCGCCGGCCGCCGCCCCCAGCGCGGGGCTCGCGCTCGTCGCCGAGGCCGCGGCCCTGACGAGCGCTGGCGTGGTGGCCCTGACCCTGGCTCCTGTGGGGCCGCAGGCCCGCGCGGCTCTGACCACGGCGGGCGCCACGCGGGTGCTCACCGCCAGGCTCGGGCAGGCTGGCACGCACGCGGGCGCTGTGGCGGACGCCCTCGTCAGCGCTGTCCGCGCCGTCGGGCCGGCCGTCGCGCTCGTGCCCTGCGACTACCGCGGCAAGGAGGTCGCCGCCCGGGCGGCCGTGCTCCTGGGCTCGGCGTGCAGCGCCGACCTCAGCGACCTGGGGGTCCAGGACGGCGCGCTGACCGCCCGCCTGACCGTGTTGTCCGGCTCGTGGGCCACGACCCTGAGGATCGGCGGGCAGGGCACGACCCCGGTCGTGGCTGTGCGCCCGGGGGCCTATGAGCCTGTGTCCACCGGCGGCGACGACCGGCTCGTGGTCGAGGACCTGGACGTCGCCCTCAGCCCCGAGTCCCGTCTGGTGCGGGTCCTGACGCGTGAGCCCGCCCCCACGGCCTTGGGGCCGGACCTGACCCAGGCCCGCACCGTCGTCGTCGCCGGGCGGGGCGTTGACGGCGACCTCGCCCTTGTGCGCTCGCTGACGGAGCCTCTGGGTGCCGCCCTTGGCGCGACCCGCGTCGCCTGCGACGAGGGCTGGGTGGAGCGCAGTGCCCAGGTGGGCCAGACGGGCGCGAGCATCGCCCCGCGCCTGTACATCGGCCTGGGGGTCTCCGGGGCCGTGCACCACACGAGCGGCATCCAGGGGGCGGGCACGATCGTCGCGGTCTGTGACGACGCCGAGGCGCCGATCTTCCAGATGGCGGACTTCGGGGTGGTCGGGGACGTCGCGACGGTGGTGCCGCAGCTCGTCGAGGAGCTGGCACGCCGGCGGGGCTGACCGGCTCCCCGGCTCGCGTGTGCGGGTGTGATCTGCGCGGTGACCGCGACCCTGAGGGGCACAGCACCTGGTGCGCGACAGTGCCTCAGGCTAGCCTTACCTGCGACTCAGGCCTGATGAAGGAGGACGTGTGAGCGAGCAGGGCGGCACTCCAGGCAGCACACCCGTCTCCTCGCGCCGTATGGCCCGTCGGCTCCTCGCGGGGGCCGGCGCCGCCGAGGTCACCGCCTACCGCCACGCCGGGGCCCAACCGCTCGCCGTCATGCACGCCCTTGACGAGGACGGGCGCGTCATCGTCGCCGCCTGCCCCGGGGCTGGACACCCCTTGGCCGACGCCCTCGACGGCGAGGTGGTGGAGGTCCGTCTCGACGTCACCCTCGAGGCCGCTGAGCCCAGCCTGCGCGTGACCTCGGCAACCGCCCACCTCCTGGGTCTGCTCACCTGGCTGGACGAGGAGGAGACGGCCCTCGTCCTGGCTGGTGAGACCGCCGGCTGCCACTGCCCGGTCACGGGCGAGGACCCGCTCGAGGGGCTCGGGGTCCTGGCCGGGGCCCGCGGGGGTCGGCTGGGGATCGTCACGGCCGAGCGCGTCATGGTCCACGACGCCATGGGGGTCTCGGGCCACACCCTGGCCGAGGTCGTCGAGGCGGACGACGCCCCTGCCCTGCTGTGGAACGACCTTGACTCCGTCAGCGCCCAGGAGGAGGTGCGCGAGCTGGGCGACGCCGCTCTCACGCTCCTGTGCGACAGCGTGGTCCAGGGGCGCCTTGCCGGGGTGCTGTGCTCCCACCGGCCGGCGGACGGGCTGTGCCCGTCGCTGTATGGGCGGGTCCTGTGCGCCGACGTCGCCCCGGACGGCGTGACGCTCATGCACGTGTCGCCCACCTGCGTCGAGACCGTGAGGGTCTGCCTTCCCAGCGGGACCCGCCGGGCCTGCGAGGTGGGGCCCTTCCTGCGCGGGTGCGTCCAGGAGGCGCTGCTCGAGGACCTGCTGCGGGGCTGAGCCGGCCTGCGAGCCGCGTAACCCTGTGGATGGCCCGGCGAGCCGCGTGGCCTGCCTCTCCTACGCCTGGTTCTCGCAGCCGCTGAGGCTCGGACCATGCCGCCGTCGTCACCGCCCAGGCTGGGCGCGGTCCCTGTGGGCGCTGGGGCTCGGTGCCCGCGTCGTCGCCTCGCGAGGGGGCGCACGCGCAGGACCGGCCCCGCCGTGAGTGGCGGGGCCGGTCCTGGTCAGGCTCCGGTGGCCGGGCCTCGTGGGTGCGAGGCCCGCTGCGTGGTGTCAGGTGTCAGCGGGCCTCGTAGGTGAGGCAGGCTGCGGTGTCGGGGCCGAGGGTGATGCCCTCGGCGGTGCACATGAGGTCCGTGTTGTGGACGCACTCGAGACGCTGGCAGGCCCCGACGTGGGCCTCGGCGACGGGCAGGCCGCCGCGGGCGTCGAGGTTGATGAGGGTGCTGCAGGTCCCCGCGCCGCCGATGGTGACGGCGAAGGCGGTGCAGCCCCCGTGGTTGAAGGCGCAGGTGGTGGTGGAGCAGGCGGTGATGGGGGCGACGGTCGGCATGGTCGGTTCCTCTCGTGAGACGTGCGGTTGCCGGAGCGGCTGACGTAAATAACGGTAGGAAGGCTGGGGCGAGGCGGCAAGGCGGCAGGTGGCCGCAGGTCTTCAGGTGTCTGTAGGTCGCGGTATCGCAAGGAAAACTCATGGTCATCAAGATGGTGCGGCTGTGTGGCCCCACACGGTGGCGGCCCCTGTTGCGTGTGTGTCCTATTCCCAAATGAGCGGAGCCCTTCCTTCCTGAGGGAGCCCTTGCCTCAGGAGCGCAGTGGTGCGGGGCGGGGTCGGGGGAGAGATGGCGCCGTCGGACCTGTGTTACTGTATTAGTGCAGTGACACAGACGCTCCGGCCGGGCGCCCAGTCACACGCTCATGAGCACCCGTCCACGTTCGAGTCCCAGGAGGCCGCGTGCCCGTCGATGACGCCAGACCCATCTGGGTCCGGCTGGTCGAGACCTTCCGCCTGCGCATCGTCTCAGGCGACTGGCCACCCGGATCCCGAATCCCCTCTGTCCGCGAGCTCGCCTCCGGCACGGGGGTCAACCCCAACACCGTCCAACGGGCCCTCGCCGAGCTCGACCGCAGCGGCCTGACAAGCACCGAGCGCACCTCAGGCCGCTTCGTCACCGCCGACCCTGGCGTCCTTGACAGGGTCCGGCGCGAGCTCGCGACCGGCGCCACCGACACCTACGTCACCGCCTTGACCGGCCTCGGCCTGAGCCTCGAGAGCGCCACCACCCTCCTGGCCGAGCGCTGGGGCACGCAGGGCAGCCAAGGAGACACACCATGCAGCAAAGGAGACACGCTATGACAAGCCGCACGCCGGCACCGGGTACCGCCCGGCCCGCCGCCCCGGACCCCGGGACCCCCTCCGCCCACCCCGAGCCCGGTCTCACCGAGCGGTTCCACACCATCGCCCCGGCCTGGGGCGCCGACCCCGCCACTCCGCCCGCCGTCGTGGTGCGCCACCTCACCCGTGGCTACCGGGGCACCCCGGTGCTCACCGACCTCAGCCTCGAGCTGCCCGCCGGGCGCGTCGTCGGGCTCCTGGGCGCCAACGGCTGCGGCAAGACCACGCTGCTCAAGGTCCTGGCGGGCCTGCTCGCCGACTACGAGGGCGAGGTGAGGGTCGCAGGACACGCCCCCGGCCCCGAGTCCAAGGCTCTCGTCTCCTTCCTGCCCGCTACGGCCTTCCTCGCCGAGAACCTCACCGCTGAGCAGGCGGTCGCCAAGTTCTCCCGGCTCTTCGCCGACTTCGACGACGCCAAGGCCCATGACCTCCTGCGCTTCTTCGCCCTGCCCACAGACCGCCCCCTCAGGGCCATGAGCACAGGCATGGGGGACAAGGTGCGCATCGCGCTCGCCATGAGCCGTCGTGCCCGGGTCTACCTCCTTGACGAGCCCATGTCCGGGATCGACCCCGCCGCACGTGACGTCATCCTCGACGGCGTCCTGCGCGACTTCGACCCCCGTGCCCTCATGCTCATCTCCACCCACCTCATCGCCGACGTCGAGAGCGTCATCGACTCCGTCGTCTTCCTCAAGGACGGCCGCCTCCTGCTGGCCGCGGACGCCGACGACCTGCGTGAGGCCTCCGGCATGAGCATCGACACCCTGTTCCGTAAGGAGTACCACTCATGACACGCACCCTGCTTGCCGAGGAGCTGCGGACCCTCGGCACCGTCCACGCCAAGACCGTGGCTGTCCTGCTCATCATCGGTGCCGGAGCCCTCGCCGTCGGTCTCGTCCCACACGCCTTGGGGGCGGACGTGGTCACCCTGATGACCACCGTCGGTGCACTGGTCGCCTTCGTCCTGCCCGTCCCCGTTGTCCTCGTCCACGGGCTCACCGAGTACTGGCAGAGCGTGCACGGCCCGCGCGGCTACCTCACGATGAGCCTGCCGGCCCGGGGACGCGAGGTTCTCACCGCCAAGGTCCTCTACCTGCTCACCGCGACCCTGAGCGCCTTCGTCATCACCGTCGCCGGGCTCGCTCTCGTCGTGCTCGCCCACTCCTGGATGGACGGGGTCAGCCCCGTGCAGGTGTGGGACCGTGCGCTCACCCTGCTCCACCTCGTCGGTCCCACCGAGGTCTGGACCGTGCTCGGCGCCGCCCTCGTGCAGGTCGGGTGCTCGGTGGTGATAGGGGCGTCCGTCATGAGCATCGCTGCCCAGACCAGGTGGGGTCATCTCGGAGTGGCAGGTGCCGTCATCGGATTGCTCCTGGCCTACCTTGCGTGCCAGTTGCTCTACTCCGCCGCGATGATCCTGCTGCCCATCGGCATCGACCTCAGGACCGGCCTCATCGTCACGCGTTCCATGCTGTCCGAGCTGCTCAGCGGTATCGAGCCGACGGTCCTCGGCCTTGGCTTCCTCCCCGCCGCCATCGTCTTGACCGCGGCACTGGTCTGGTGGGCGGTCCACTGCCTCGAGCACCACGCCTCGCTGCGCTGAGCGGCCAAGGCCTCGGGCTCGCGGCCGCCGCACGGTGGCGCAGGCCCGAGGCTGCCGCTTGCGTGACAGGCCGACGACGGCCAGTGGCCGGTCAGCGGATGCCCAGTGGCCGGGCCGAGACCGGTCCGTCGCCGGTCAGCGGACGGTCGCCTGGGCGAGGACCCGCTCGCCGTCGCCTGCGTACACGACCACGGACTGTCCCGCCGCCAGGCCCCGCAGGCCCTCGTGCAGCTGGCCGCGCAGCGTGCCGGCCGCCGGGTCCACGAGCACGTCGGCTGGCACCGGCCGCCCGTGGGCCCGGACCTGCACGCTCACGCCCTGCCAACCCACCCCAGGACCACCGGCCGCCGTGGCTCCGGTGCTGGCCGGGGGGAGGGCTGACCCCTCGTCGTCGGGCGCCTCGCTGCTGGGCTGGGCGCCGGTGCCCAGCGGGGCGGGGGTGGCCAGCAGGACGAGGGCGTCGGCGTCCACGGACCAGCGGGTCAGCAGCTCCCCGGGGCCGACGACGACCTCGTTTGTCCTCGGGCGGGTCTCCAGGACGTATCGGGGCCTGCCGTCCGGGGCCGGGCGGGTGAGGCCCAGCCCGCGGCGCTGGCCCACCGTGAAGCCGAAGTAACCGCCGTGCGAGCCCAGCACCTCGCCCTCGGGGGAGACCAGCGCCCCCTGACGGGTGCCCAGCGAGCGTTGCAGGAAGCCGCGGGTGTCGCCGTCGGCGACGAAGCAGATGTCGTAGGAGTCCGGCTTGTCCGCCACCGGCAGGCCCCGCTCGGCCGCCTCCGCACGCACCGCGGACTTGCTCGGGGCGTCGCCCAGGGGGAAGAGCGCCCGGCTCAGGGCCTGACGTCCCGAGACCGCCAGGACGTAGGACTGGTCCTTCGCGGCGTCCGCGGCACGGGCCAGGACCAGCCCCTCGGTGCAGCCAGGACGGCCGTCGGCCGCGCCCCCGGACAGGCGCGCGTAGTGGCCCGTGACCACCGCGTCGAAACCCATCGCCAGCCCCCGCTCCAGCAGGGCGTCGAACTTCACCCGCTCGTTGCAGCGCACGCACGGGTTGGGGGTGCGGCCCGCCCGGTACTCGCTGAGGAAGTCCGCGACGACCCGCGCCTCGAACTCCTGCGACAGGTCCCACACGTAGAAGGGGATACCCAGCACCTGTGCCGCCCAGCGGGCGTCCGACGCGTCCTCGATGGAGCAGCAGCCGCGCGAGCCCGAGCGCGTCTGGGCGCGCTGGCGGGTCAGGGCCATGTGAACGCCGACGACCTCATGGCCCGCGTCGAGGGCGCGCGCCGCCGCGACCGCGGAGTCGACTCCGCCGGACAGGGCCGCGAGGACACGCACAGGACCTCCAGGTGCGACAAGGACAGGGTGAGGCGCGGGGGCAGCCTAGCGGCACCACCGGAGGCATGGGGGCGGTGACCGTTGTGTGGGTGGTTCGTGAGCTGCCCACTCGTTCCTGCGTGCTCTCGAGCTCCTCGGTTTGCGTGCGAGCGTACGGTGTTGTGCCGTTCTTTCGAGCGCGAACCGAGGATGTCGGGGTGCGGGGGTGCGGGTTGTGCACAGGTGGTGGGTGGGTGGTGGTGGTCGTGGTGGTGGCGCGGTTACGCTCGGAGGGTTCGTCCGTGTGCCGGGGGTGGTGGCGACGGCGCCCCTGTCCCCTGGTGCTCCCTGCGGCCCTTGGTGGTGTCACGAGCCCATGAACCTCCGCACGCGTCAGCCCACGCCCGCCTCCACCACGCCCGCCTCC